>CAYRTV010000122.1:0-7695 GCA_964427225.1 uncultured Eubacteriales bacterium | reverse complement strand
CGTCGCTATACTCCTCAGGACGACAATAAATGAACGTATTGTCGTCGTCTGCGGCTATCTCGGCCCGTGAATAATCCTGGTTAGATTTGAGATTTGAGATAAACAGCACAACTTTTCACTTTTGACTTTTTGCTTTTAACTCATTTCGAACTAATAATTCAAAAGATGAAAATCCGGCATAGGCAAAACCTGCGCCTTCTGCGTCTGCGTCCGGCCGCCGGCTTCCAGGGTGATGATGTATTCCCCGGTTGCCGCCCATTCGCCTTGCCGCGGTCTCCAGGCCGACTCCTCTTCCTCTCCTTCTTTCACCTCTTTGCGCATATCCCAAATCACCTGGTTGAGTCCGGCGTCTCCGGATCCTCCCAGCTTTCGAATGACTTCCCCATATAAATCGGAAATGGTGATTTTGACATCTCCGGCTGCTTCGTTTCTGAGATAATAATTGATCTTTAATCCGACAGGTTCATTATCTGCCGTAAACTGGCGGTCGCCGTAAATGTTTCCGCGGTAGACATAGTCCCAGCGGATCTGGTCTTTTACCTGGAACAAATACACATCCTTGGCCAGAAGATCCCGGTCCATTTCCTGAAGCGGGGTGATATCCGTGACCCAGATGCCGCGACCGTGGGTACCGACCACCAGGTCATTATCCCGGGGATGAATCAGCAGGTCATGCACGGAATTGGTAGGGATATTGTTCTGCATGGACACCCATTTCAGTCCGCCGTCTATCGTGACCCGCACATCAAAATCCCGGCCGACAAACAGCAGATCCGGATGGCGGTGGTCCTCGGCGATCACATAGATGATGCCTTCGGGCAGGTCTCCGGAAATATTGGTCCAGGTCTGACCGAAATCATCGGTACGGAAAACAAAGGGGCGGAAATCATCCCGCTGGAATCCGGTTTTGACCGCATAGGCGCGGCCCGGTTCATGATGAGAGGCAAACACCCGGCTGACATAAAATTCCGCCGGAGCGCCGGCCCGGGCTAAATTCGCGGTCACATCCGTCCAGTCGCCGCCGTGGTTGCGGGTGACCTGGACTCTACCGTCGTCGGTGCCGACCCAGATCACTCCGGCTTGGAGGGGGGACTCGGAAATGGTGGAAATGAGGCAGAACTCAATATTGCCGTCCAGTTTTTCCGAATCGGCGCCGGAGAGGTCCGGGCTGATTTCCTGCCAGGAATCGCCCTGGTCCAGGGACCGCATGAGGTACTGGGACCCCATATAAATGATTTTTGTATTGTGCGGCGAGATCTCAATCGGAGTGGTCCAGTGGAAGCGGTATTCCTTGTCTTCTCCATCCGGAGAAGGCTGGATGCGGGTGCGGGTGCCGTGAAGCTGGTCAGTCCGGACCGCCCATCCGAACTGGGATTCATTGTACAGCCAGCGGGAATTTTCGGGGTCAGGCAGATTGTACATGCCGTCACCCCCGCCGACCCAGTCCATATCATCCCGGGTAATTTGACCGTAAATGCTGTTGGAAGGAAATTTGACTGACCCGTTGTCCTGCAGCCCGCCGTAAATATTATAGGGCTGTTCCATATCCACACCGACCGCATAGAACTGGGCGATGGGCAGGTTTTCATAAAAATCCCAGGTGGCGCCGAAATCATAGGAAACCGCCAGGCCGCCGTCATTGCCTAGCCAGATGTGATCAGAATCCTCCGGATCAATCCAAACGGCATGGTGGTCCACATGGATAGTCGGTGCGATATTTTCAGGACCTTCTTCGCCCCAGGTCTTGCCCCCGTCGGTTGAGCGCAAAAGCGGCACAGAGGGCAGATATACGACGTCGGGATCATTGGGGTCGACATAGATGACTCCGTACCATTTTCCGCCGCTGAAGCTAACATTTTTGGGATGGGTCCGCTCCCAGGACTGGCCGCCGTCATTGGAGCGGTAAACCTGGCGGCCGGTTTTCCGTTCTTCCGGCTCCCGGCCGCGCCGTTGGGCCCGTTCGATCTCTTCTTCCGTCGGGGGACGCATATTGCCGTTTTCAATCGATGCATAGATGATATCCGTATTTTTTGGATAAATGGTGATACCGATGCGGCCGATTTCACCGGAAGGCAGGCCGTTGGTGAGCTTGGTCCAGGATTGACCGGCATCGGTGGACTTGAAAATCCCGCTTTCCGGGCCCTCCTCGTCAAAATCCCAGGGGACCCGCTTTTTATCATATGTCGCGGCATACACTGTACCCGGATTATCCGGATCCAGCACCACATCCACAGCCCCGACTTTTTCGCTTATAAACAGGACCTTTTCCCAGGTTTTTCCACCGTCTGTAGTCTTATACAGTCCGCGCTCGGGATTAAAGGAAAAGTGATAACCGACTGCAGCAACATAGACCACATCCGGATTTTCAGGATCAATCTGAATCCGGCCGATATGGGCGGTGTCCTTAAGCCCCATATGCTGCCAAGTCTCGCCGCCGTCGGTTGATTTATATACTCCGTCGCCGAGAAGGGATACCCGGCCGGATGCAGGCGTGCCGGTGCCGACCCAGATCACATCCGGATTGGATTGCGACACAGCGGCATCGCCGATCGCCGGGCTGCCCTGTTTCTCAAACAGGCATTCAAATGTGGTGCCGTTGTTTTCGGTCTCCCACAGCCCGCCGGTAGCGGTGACGATAAAGAAGGTGAAATCCTTATCCGGGTGGGGAAGAATGCGAAGGATCCGCCCTCCCTGCCGGGCCGGGCCCAGCTCCCGGTACTGAAACGCGGACAGCAAGTCCTTATTGAACGCGCCTTCCGGCGGCGCCGCCTGTATCCATGCAGGGGCCGCCAGAACAAAACATAGTACGGCTGTCGCCGCTGTCCGAAAAATCTTATTCCCTGTCAGGTTCATGTTCGCTCCTTTCTGATATTTTAAATATGATCTCTTTGTTTTATTATATTACAAGCAAAAATGCCAGAGAACCAGCCTGCTTGTAGACTTTTTTCCCGCAGCCGGCGTAACCCTTAATGAATGATGAGCTGAAAGAAACCGCAAATGAATGAAAATGTAAACATTATGCTGGCTAAAGAAGGCAACCCGGACGCCTTCCGCTCGCTGTATGAAGAACACGGCGACCGGATTTATCGGATCGCTTTCCGGCACACCAAATCCCAAGCCGACGCCGAAGACATCATGCAGAACACTTTTATCAAAGCCTATCGGAAAATCCACACCTTCCGCTTTGACCGCAGCCATAGTTTCAGCGGCTGGCTCAACACTATCTGTATAAACTGCATGATGGACTTTTTCCGCAAACAGAAACGCCGGCATAAAACAGACCAGATTTCACTGGACGATGCCTTCCAGGCTCCGCAGTCATCGAATCCGGCTCCGGAAGACCGGGTCGAAAGCAGCCAAGCGGGAGCGGACATTAAAAAAGCTATGTCCATATTATCGCCCAAACAGCGGCTGATCTTTGAAATGCGCTACTTCCAGCACATGGATATCAAGTCCATCGCACAAACCTTGAAATGCAGCCAGAGCAATATTAAAACCCACAGTGTCCGGGCCCTGGCCAAGCTCAGAAAAACACTGGAACCCATCTGGGGGAAATCATGAATTGTGAAAAAACCAAAAACCTCATTTCCATCGGTATTTACGGCAAATTGACTCCGGAACAGCGCCGGGAGCTGGACGCCCACATCAAAGGCTGTCCGGAGTGTGCCCGGCTGGCGGAAAAATCAGCACCGCTTCTGGACCAGCGCCGCGAGGAAGAAACTCCGCCGCCGGACCTGGACAAATCCTGGCGGGTCATATCCGCCGAAACCCTGGAGCGCCGGCGGCCCCGGATGACCAAACCAATGCGGAAATGGGCTTTAGCCGCTGCTTCCCTGCTGGTGGTTTTCATTCTGGGCTATTTCGCAGGAAAAATGGTTTTATCCGGCGGAAAGGAGTTACCATCAGGGGGAGCTGCCATACCGTCCCTGACCGCTTATGCCGATAACCTGCGGCCGGTGCTGATTAATTTTGTGAATAGCCGTGAAGAGGCGCCCCCGGAAATACGGAAGCTGGAAAGCCGGATTATCAGCGACATGCTGCAGCAGACCCGCATGCTCAAGGACCTGGCGGCCCAAACCGGATACAGAGAAAGGCTGGAACTGCTGCAGGACCTGGAATTCATTTTAATCTCGATGGACAATTTACAGCCCGATGACCGGGAATCGGCCCGGCACCTGGCCCGTATGATCCGGGACAAAGACATTTCATTGAAGCTGCGGGAGCTCATCACTTACCAATCGACCATTTGACATGGAGGTCAAACAATGAAAAAAGTCACACAACACATCATGGCAGGATGGATTATTATATGGGGCATCACCGCCGCCTCTGGCTGGGCGCTGGATACGCACACCGCTTCAGCCGGGAATGGTTTAGCGGCCTATGATGAAATGGACCGGTTTTTTGAGGCTAAAGAACATATCTTCAAGCGGGAATGGCAGCAAGCCCGCCAGAAAATGGAAGCATACCTCAAAGATTTCTCGGACGGCAAGCTGCGGGACGAGGCTCTTTACTGGCAGGCACAAAGCCTGAATATGCTGTCGCAGCAGACAGAGGGTAAAGATAATATCGTCCGTCTTAAAGAAGCCGCGTTGAATTATATCAATCAGCTGATACAGGATTTCCCGGGCAGCGTATGGCGGGATGACGCCGCCGCCCTGCGGGTTGAAATCGCCGCCCAGCTGGTTTTAAGCGGGGAAGAGAAGTACAAAACCTATATTGACCGGGCTGTATCGAAGAAACAAAGCAGCGACGACATCAAGCTGGCCGCGCTTCAATCCATGGCCGAGCTCAACCCGGATTATGTGCTTCCCGTTTACCGCCGCCTGCTGGTAAACGATACCGATCCAGAAGTCAGGAAAAAAATCATTTCCCTGTTAGGACGGTTTTTTCCCGATTCCGGCATGAGTTTAATTGAAAAAACCGCTGATACGGACAAAGACAAAGATGTCAGAGCGGAAGCCCGCTTTTGGCTGGAAAGAACCCGCCAAAGTCAAATTCCCGTCCGGCTGAAATTTTCTCTCTTCGAGTGCTATCTGACAGACAAACTCCAGTTCAGGAATTTTCCGGACCGCACGCTTAAAGCCGCCGGTTTTAATGCTGCAGATTTCGATTTGGGTGGGGATCCGTTATCTGCCCTTGAGCAGGTCTTTGAAGACTTGGTTCCCGGCGGAATTTCCATATCAAAACTCACCATGCCGGCTGCGGGAACACTTCCGATTTACGGGGCATCCTGGTTCAGCGGTGAGATCACCATGACCCACCGGGCCGGAGAATATCGTGTCTGGATCAATCCGGCCGCCCTCGAAATGTCTGAACACCGGATAGAGGGCGAGGCCGCATTCCGCAACCGGAAAACAAATAATAAACACACTGCACCCTTCAATCTGGAAAAAGACGGTATCCGGGCGATAGCGATACGGAGCGGGGAAGCTGTTACTTTGCTCATCCTGGAGTACATGCAGCTCGGGCTGGAAAGACCTGATGTCGTTTCCCTGGAAGACGCCTTTCTGGATACGCAGAAGTCTGGGCTGCCGGATTACGGAAAACTGGATTTATCGGTCATATTCACTCTAAGGCCGGGGCTTGAAATTCATTCTGCACGCAAATCCTACTCCCTAGATGAATTTGCAAAAAACCTCGTCAATTTTCAACAGGGTAAAGCAGTCATTCACAGCCGCTCTTATGATCAAAATTCCGAACAGCCGTGGACTTTGCTAGGCGACATTTTCTGGCTCAAAAAGAAAAAGATCCTGATTGGTTTTAGTGCTTATCTTATCGACCCGGACCGAAAAATTTTAGCAAAAGGATTGATTTCCGTCCCGGTAGAAGACCCGGCTTCGTATCAACTTCTTGAGGGGAGCTCCCTGGAAGAAACACATACCCTGCTTGCCCCGGAGGAAAGGCGAACCCGGCCCATTTATTCGAGCATCACAGACAACGTCCAGGGCTGGAGAGTTTACACCACTCTTCATTCCGCACCCTCACTATCAAACTCTGACAAATGGGACTTCAGCTTGTCCCAGGCGGCAACGACTGTGGATAATACCGAGTGGATCTTGACTGGCCGGCTTCTTCTGTTACGCGAAAAAGGTGTTTTTATTGCCCGCCGGGCCGTCCTCATCAATTCGGCAGGAAAGGTAGTTTACGGAGACGAGCTTGTGATCCCGGCAAAAAATCCGGCAGCGTATCGGATTATTCGAAGATGACAGCAGAGCTTTCTGGGGATGACATTTTTGTCCAGCCGCTGAACCAGAAACGATTTCAGACAAAGCACCTTGGGATTCTTCGGGCTGTTTTCGCAGTCCTCAAAATGACAAGAGGTAGGCGGAGCGGCGTTCGGGTCCGGCTGACGCGATATTGAAGATTTCGCCTTCCAAGCGCAGGGTTTGAGGGAACCCGGCGGCGCCGGGCGATGAGCATGTCTGACCCACGGACGGGGGGAGTTGCGCAATCGCCGAAAACACAAGCGAGGAATGGCGACGCTTGGCCGGAAATTTTTCTGCGGCTTCATGCACAGGGATTGCAGCAGCCGCTGCACATCACTCACGCAGGAGACGGCAGCGGCCGGCTATTTATTGTGGAGCAGCCCGGAAGAATCCAGATTATAGAAAACGGGCAAGTATTGGACACACCTTTTTTGGACATTGAGAGCAGGGTAAAATCCGGGGGAGAGCAGGGCCTTTTAAGTGTGGCCTTTCCCCCGGATCACTCCTCTAAGGATTATTTCTATGTGAACTATACCGGCAATCCGGATGGAACGACAGTCCTTTCCCGCTTCTGTTTATCCGACACCAATCAGGCTGACGCAGGCAGTGAATATATCCTTTTAACCATCAACCAGCCCTATGCCAACCATAACGGCAGACAAATGGCTTTCAGTCCAAACGACGGCTACCTGTATATCGGCCTGGGTGACGGTGGGTCCGGTGGGGATCCCATGAACAACGCCCAAAATTTGAATACATGGCTCGGTAAAATTCTACGAATCGATACCGAATCAGGAGAGTTTCCCTACCGGATACCGGATGACAATCCTTTTGTAGAAACAGAAGGAGCGAAACCGGAAATCTGGGCACTGGGCCTGCGTAATCCCCGGCGCTTTTCCTTTGACCGTGAGACAGGTGCTCTCTATATCGGGGATGTCGGACAGAATTTACGCGAAGAAATTGATTTTCAATCCGCTGCCAGCCCGGGCGGCGCTAATTACGGATGGAATATTCTGGAAGGGTCGCTGTGTTATGAGCCTCCCCCCGGGTGTTCACCGCCAGTGGACTATTCTCCCCCTGTTGCCGAATACGGCCATGGGGGCGGCTGTCGGTTATTTCAAAAATCGTCTATCTCTTAGTCGGTGTTGCCGCCCTTTATGTTCTGATTTTCCTGCTTCCTAATTTAAGAAGAAAAACCGCAATCACACCATAGCCGATGAGAACTTAAATTAATCGTAAAGATAAGACAGTATTTTCCGGTTGCTCTCATCCAACAGAAAATGGTCAAATTCCAAATAGTATCCGCCTGGGTCTGTGGTAACAAAGACACGGACGGGTATGCCCGCCATATCCATGACCTCATCCAGCATCGGCTGCCCGCCGGTTTCCAATCGAATATACCAATCATCTACACGGCGGCTGATAAAAGAAACGGTCACGGCCTTTTCTTCAGTGAAACGGTGAAGCCCTTCAGCCTCATCAACCA
>CAYRTV010000121.1:0-7737 GCA_964427225.1 uncultured Eubacteriales bacterium | reverse complement strand
ATAAAAATGGTTAGAGTAGTGGGTAATGTCATTCTCTACCATCATGAACGCTACGATGGAAATGGATATCCGAAACGGTTAAAGGGGAAGGACATTCCTATAGAGGCCAGAATTTTTGCCCTGGCCGACGCATTAGACGCCATTACATCCCACCGCCCTTACCGCAAAGAACGCGATTTTAATTCTGCCCGCAATGAAATCCAAAAAAATACAAAAACCCAATTCGACCCGGAAGTGGTGGACGCATTTTCCTCTATGGATTTAGGAAAATGGCAAAAAATCCGTTTCGAAAGCACACAGATGCTTCCCTTTATGGATAAGATGTCAAAAGTCCAATCCTCTCAGTGTCATTAGCCTGAATTATTCACGAGCCGAGATTGCCGCAGATGCAAGGGATTGGGCATGAAGCTGTGGACTCCACCGCGAATGCCCTGTAACAAAGCAGATGCGGTGAGAATCGGCTTGCCCGAGGGAAAAAATTGGAAATGGAAACCGTTCCATTTGATCTTTCAATAGAGATCATATTAATCGCTGATAAAAAAGAAGTTGCATAAACATCGCAATTTTTTCATGAATAGTTCAGGATAGGGGCCTTTCATGGGTGCCATTATTTGCGAGAAAAAGTGAAATGTTGAATTAGATTTGAGATTTGAGATTTGAGATTCGAGCAGATATTACCCTCGGAATCCCCGCAAAATCCTTCCAGCTTTCGATTTCCGTCCATTCTCTTCCAAATAAATGAATAACGGATTCCGCCTGCCCATATCCTACTTCCAAACAAACATGCCCCCCCTGACGCAAGTAAAGAGGAGCCTCCCGGATTATCCCGGATATAACTTCAAGCCCGGACGGCCCGGATACGAGAGCTGTTTTAGGCTCATAATCCCGGATATCCGCTTCGACCTGTTCCCAGTCCACAAGAGAGAGATAAGGAGGATTGGATACGACAACATCGAAAATCCCGGTGCAGCCGGCTGATTTAACAGGTTCAAATAAATTGCCTTGCAGAAAATAAACATGACGGGTTTCCAGTTCTTCAGCGTTTTTCTTAGCGTTTTTTAAAGCAGGAAAACTCAGGTCAGCTGCAAAAATGGAAGCGTCGGGGCGGACTTTTGCCAGAGCTGCGGCGATATTGCCCGAACCGGTGCCTATTTCGTAGATTTTCGGATGGGCTATTGTATCCAGAACATCCAGCACCTTTTCAACCAGCAGTTCCGTTTCCGGACGGGGAATCAACACCCCGGGTGAAATTCTGAACATGAGAGACAGAAATTCTTTCCGTCCTGTAATATATGCCACCGGCATGCCCCGCTTTCGTAAATCAATATATTTTAAAAAGCGTTTTTCTTCTCTGGGATGAATGGCCCTTTCGGGCTGGGCGTAAAAAGCTTCCTCGCTGATACCCGCCGCATAAAGCAACAGGATTTTTGCGTCTAGGGCATAATCGGGCCGGTTTTTCAGCTGACGACAGCCCATCTGATACAGATCTCTAAGGCTATTGACCATACATCAAGCGGATTTCTGGGTATCCCCTATCATTTTGGCTTGAAAATGGAGGGTCAGTTTTTCAATCATCTCCTCCAATTCTCCATCCAATATATTTTCCAATTGATGCATTGAAACATTCAAACGGTGGTCGGTCACTCGGTTTTGAGGAAAATTATATGTGCGGATTTTTTCACTTCTTTCTCCGGTTCCGACCTGGGCCCTCCGGTCCTGGGATATTTCATCTTCCTGTTCCTGCTGCGCAATATCCAAAAGCCTGGTCCGTAAAATCCGCAGGGCTTTCTCCTTATTGCGGTGCTGGGATTTCTCATCCTGACAGGATACCACCATACCGCTGGGCTGATGCGTGACCCGGATGGCAGTATAATTGCGATTGACATTTTGTCCACCCGGGCCGGAAGCGCCATAAGCTTCAATCCGCAGGTCTTTGGGATCAAGTTCAATATCAACTTCATGTGCTTCCGGCAATACCGCTACCGTTACGGTTGAAGTATGAATCCTCCCGCTGGTTTCCGTTTCAGGAACTCTTTGGACCCTGTGGACGCCGCTTTCATACTTAAGCTTAGAATACACATTCCGTCCTTTAATGTTGGCTATGATTTCCTTAATTCCGCGGATATTGGAAGAACTGGTGCTTAAAACCTCGATGTTCCAGCCGTTTTTCTCAGCCAGCCGGGAATACAGTCTGAATAAGTCCTGAGCGAAAAGCGATGCTTCGTCCCCGCCGGCCCCCGCACGGATTTCTAAAATGACATTCTTTTTATCCCGGGGGTCCTTGGGAATAAGCATGACTTTCAGTTCTGTTTCCAGCTGCTCTTTTTCCAGCTGCAAAGATTCCAGTTCCTCTTTAGCCAATGTTTTCAGCTCTTGATCCGCATCCGGATCAGACAGAATATCTTTAGCTCCTTTCAACTCAGCGACAACTTGGAGATACCGGTCATATTTTTTGACAACCGGATCCAGCTCCGAACGCTCAATCGAAAGCTCTTTTATTTTCCTGGGATCGGATACGACATCCGGATCGGATAAGGACGCAGTGATCCGTTGAAATTTTTCCTTGATATGATCCAGCTCTTGCAGCACGTGCTTTTATTTTTTTTCTTTTTTATTTTTCTTTCTATAGTCGCCGTATTTCTTCTGAAATTTTTCCACTCGTCCGGCACTGTCAACAAACTTCTGCTTTCCGGTGAAAAAAGGATGGCATTCAGAGCATATTTCTACCCTGATTTCATCTTTAGTGGATTTGGTCTTAAATGTGTTGCCGCAAGCACAAATAACCTGGCATTCTTTATAATCAGGATGGATTTCTTTTTTCATATGTATTCTCCTACAAATCTTTTGTCCTATTTAAACCTGAAATATTCATGAAAACATTTTGCTTTCATTGCAATCTCGACCCGTGAATAATCCAGGCTTTGGATTTTTAGATGAAAATTACCAGGCTCAATTATACCAAATTCCGCCTCTAAAACGCAAAACGCTGAAAGCACTCTTTACTCTTTACTCGTAACTCTCAATTTTTCCATTCTGACCAGAATCCAAAAGACCAGCAATCCACAGAGAACGCCAAGGAAATTATTAATCATATCACCATATCTGAATGTGCGGTAAGGCAGCAATCCCTGCCAGAATTCAATGACGGTGCCGTAGCCGAAGGCAATCAGGCCGCTTGCGGTTAAAGACCTGGTAAGATTGGATTTACGGGAAAACCCAAGCGTTAATAACACGGCTAGAAATGCGTATAGAAAAAAATGAAGGGAAAAATCGGAAAAAACTACCTTTAGTAATCTTCGGGCTTCTTTTATCTCTTCCAGTCTTCCGGTGGGAAGCGAATACCCGACAAACATGACTGCCGCGAATAATCCTGCAGGAAAAAACGGCTGCTGCTTAAACAGTCCCTTCATTCTGCTTCCGGTCTATGTCCCGCCGACAAATCCAGTGCCTTCATTTTTTCTTGGAAGCATTCCCAGTCAATTGTGAATGTCTTTTCAATCAAGGACTGTTCGAATGTCTGTTGGTATTTTTTTGATTCAAAATAGTCTTTCATTTCCTTATTCAAAGGGAGTATCTGCTCTTCAGCTGTCCACTCATAGGGTTTGTTCTCTTTATCTTTCACACAGTTTAAATGAACCGCCCAGGCGAGTTGTTTAAAATGAACCTGCGGAAACGACTTTCTTATCGCTTCCACCTCGGCTTTCTTTTCAGGATTGACGAAATAAAAGTCTTTGGAAAAAAGCAGGGCGTTATGAAAATAGGCGGGAAAAGCCAGTATGCCGTCATTATGATTCAGCCGTGCCAGATAGACGAATAGATCGATGATTTTCCGCCCCAGGTTCAAGCCCGGATGTTTTTGTCCGGGCAAGGGAGTTTTGTCTTCACAAAAATTCATCCGTGGATTCTGAAGGGTAAGCCACTCCAATACTAAAAACCGGAAGCGTGAAAAATTAAAGCCGGTTTTATCTTTAGGCTTGAAAAATCCTTCCCTGATTTTCAAATCAACGACGATATTTTCCGGATCTTTTTCGCGGCAATAAATCAGCATCCGCTGCAGCGGAGGGAACTGGGATGAATCCAATTCAAATTCGACCGGCCACAATCCCCTTTTTTTCGCTTCCCGGTAAAAATTGCGCTTATTTAAGATCCGGTTGGCTTCATGAATTGTATATTTCCCCAACAATAAGGAAGTGCCTTTATCTCCCGAAGTATCATTCAGCACGTCCTTTTCTTCAATCAGGAGGCGTTTTTGATTGGAGCTGTTTTTTGGTTTAAATAATCTCATCGCTTTATTTCCGGTTCATTCGAGCAGGAATCTTTCATTGTAGCAAATTACGCGTTATCTTTTCCCGCCTTATAAAAAAGAATGACATCATCCCCGGCGCGAATCTTGCGCTGCATCGCAAAATATTTGTTGTCATACTGGGTTTTAAAATGCTTGCGCAGCGCAATCAGACCGCCTTCCCGCAGAATTCCCCTTTTGTAAATGACCTTGAGCGGATCGCGTTCTTCCAGCATGGCATAGGGCGGGTCCACAAAAATCATATGAAATTTTTCTTTCTCTTTTGCCAACTTAATCACCGCGCGGTTAAATTCTTTATGAACGACAGCGGCCCTATCCATAGCTCCGCACTTTTCCAGGTTGTGTTGGATCACTTTCACAGCCCTGTAATTCTGTTCAACGAAAACCACCCGTTCCGCACCGCGGCTCAAGGCCTCTATTCCGATGCTTCCGGTTCCCGCGAAACCATCCAGCATGGCGACTCCCGGCAAATCGAAATGAATGACAGAAAAAAACGCCTCTTTCAGCTTATGCGGAATCGGACGGGTTCCAGTTCCGGGAACCCGTTTCAGCTTTTTGCCGCGGTACTTACCGCTCACCACACGTATCATGTTCCTAGTTTAATCAAGCACGCCAAAAAAGTGAAGCAACATTATTTTGACAGCTTTAAAGCACTATGTCATCCCCAAGCCGCACAGCGGCGACGGGGATCTTAGACTGCTTCGCCGATTGAAACGGAACCGTCTCTGCAGACGAAGCACCTTGGGATTCTTCGGGCTTCTGCGAAGCCCTCAGAATGACACAAGGCCCCGTCTAAGATTCCCGCCGTGCTGCACTCCGGGAATAACATGGACGCCAGGCACACCGTAAACCGACTGAATAGACAAAACAGACCTAGACAGACTTAGACTGACTTAGATAGACCGAATGGACTTAGATAAGGTATAATTCGCATGTTATGGCGGGAAAAAGCATGAAACAAATACTGGCAGGAATGATAATGGCAGGAGCGATGTTTTGCTTTGCGGGAAACTGGATGCAGACTTATTCCCCTGCTGATTTGGAAAAAGCACTGGAAATAGTCCGCCGGATTGAACAGGCGGAGGCGGGGAACGGCTCGACCAAAAGCCGCAAGGTCAAGGTAACCGAAGAAGTTCTGAATGCTTATCTCGGTTACCGGGCCGATTTGGAGGGAGGGCCGCTTAAAAGCCTGGTAATCAAAATTTTTCCTGAAAATATCATTGATGGAAAGCTTTTTATCGATTTAAGCGGAACCAATCCCCCCCGGGGACTTAAACCGGAAATGACTTTCTATTTCCGTTCAAAGATAGAAATTCAGGACGCTAAGGGTCGTTTGGATATCAAAGAGCTGTATTTGGGTAAACAAAAGGTCGAGCCGGTTGTTCTCGACCTTGCGATATTTTTTATGTCCAGAATTCAAAACACCGAAGCGTCCGGAATCGGCGACTGGTACCTGCTCCCCCACGGCATCACGAATATCAAAACCTATAAAGGCTGGGGGGAGATTTATTTTTGACGACCTTTTTTTAATTCAATGTCATCCTGAGGAGCGCAGCGACGTAAGGATCTTGTACTGCTTCGTCCCGAATAAAGTAAAGAATCAAGAGTGAAGTGTAAAGAGAAATCAAAAATTAAAAATCAAAAATCAAAAATAAACCAAAGCCGAGTAACATCGTCATGTAATTATCATCTTTATCTATAAGATTATACTTCGTGATTTTTTTTGGCGGTTTGCGTTTTGCGTTTTGCGTTTCGCGGTTTGCGTTTTGCGTTTTGCGTTTCGCGGTTTGCCTTTTGCGTTTCGCGGTTTGCCTTTTACGTTTTACGTTTTGCGTTTTACGTTTTTCGTATCAATAATGCGTTAAACTGCCGTCTCTTTTAGCTTTGCGCAAAGCCAGGCGGAACATAAACAAACTCAAAGGTAACAATATGATTGAAAAGACAAGCAAGGCCATGATATGCGGCAGAATCTGAGAAAAATCCGCAGTCGTCAAAAGGCTGGCCCGCAATCCCTTGAGGGTATAGGTTATGGGGATGAGATACGATATCCATCGGATCCATTCCGGGAGCACTTCGATAGGGAAAAAGACCCCTCCCATCAAACCGGACACACTGCCGAAAATCCATCCCAAGGGATTCCCTTTTTTATAAACTAAGATAAAACAGGCGGAGAGTATGCCTATGCTCATAAAACAAACCGCAGTCAGCAGAAAAGTCAAAATCGCTCCCGCCCACTGTATCTGTACCAGTTTCATTCCAAATACTAATACTGCTAAAATAATATGAAAAAAAGTCGTCACAATGGAAAAGAGAAAGGAATACAGTGAAGAACCAACCAGAATAGTGGGAATTGAGGTCCGGGTAACGAGGACGGCTTCCAGGGTACCGCTGATCTGAGCTTGACGGATAACACCCGGCAATTCTTCCTGGAACATGGCCAGAATTCCGGAAAAAGCAATTCCGATAATGACAAACGAAAAATAGTCTCCCTGATAGGGATCCAGAGACGCATGTCCGTTACCGGATATCAATTTAGAAATAAAGAAAAATGTGGTAGATGATAAGAAGATACTGATAAAGGAAACCACAAAGGCAAACTTATAGCTGGCCGCTTCAAGCACATCCCGCTTAAAAAACGCTAATATCTTCCGCATTCTCAGCTCTTAACTCTTCACTCTTCATCCTTCACTCAAGTATACCGTTCATAAACCTCTTGCAAGGTCCGCTTACCTCTGTCAGTCAATTCATTCAGAGTTCCGGAAATATGAATATGTCCGTCGCTTAAAATACCAATCCTGTGGGCGAATTGTGCCGCTTCGCTTAAATCATGAGTCGCCCATAAGACCGTTTTTCCTTCTTTGTCAACAATCCCTTCCCGCAGAAAACGGCGCAGCTTGCGGGCGGCTTTTGGATCCAGGCTGCGGGTGGGTTCATCCACAAAAAGCACCTCCGGTTCGGCAAGCAGTGCACGGGCTATCGCCATCATTTGCCGCATCCCCGTAGAATAGGTGTTGAATCTCCTGTCCGCCGCCTCCTGCAGTCCGGTGAATTTCAATACATTGTCAATTTTCCGTTCGCGCTCACAGCCTTTCATATCGTTTAATATCGCAAAAAACTCCAAATTTTGCCGGCCCGTCAGACGCCAATAGAAGCTTCTTTCCTCATTCAGGGCATATCCGATACGGGCCTTAACATTAGACGGATCATGAACAACATCATATCCGGTTACAAAAGCTTTCCCTTTTTCCGGATAAACAAGGGTGGATAATATTTTTATCAACGTGGTTTTACCGGCTCCATTGGGTCCCATCAAGCAAAAACACTCGCCGGTGTTCACCGTCAAATCCACTCCTTTTAAAGCAGCCACCCTTTCAGAACGAAAAGGATGCAGCAGCAATTCCCGGTAGCCTTTGACAACCGGGTAGCTCTTAAAG
>CAYRTV010000120.1:0-7756 GCA_964427225.1 uncultured Eubacteriales bacterium | reverse complement strand
GCGGATTGAACTGAAATAATGAACACGGAAAAAGCTACGCTCCGCACTCGTCTCCAGCTTTTTCCTATTGAACATTTGATTTCCCGGCCGACTGCTTTTGCTTCTTTACCTCATTTGTCCGAACGGATGGGAGGGCCGGAGTTATTCATCAAAAGAGATGATTTGACCGGATTGGCATTCGGCGGAAATAAGTCACGCAAGCTGGAATATATCATTCCGGACATGCTGGCAAAGAAGACAAACACAGTTGTCACGTGGGCCAGCGTGCAGTCCAACTGGTGTCTGCAAGTTGCGGCGGCGGCTCGAAAATTTGGGATAAAGCCGGTTTTATTATTGTTTAAAACCCATGAACTTCCGGAGGAACCGGACGGGAACCTGCTGCTGGACCACATCTTGGGAGCGGAAGTTCGGATGCTGAATGCTGAGCCTGGAAAGATCATTCAGGAAGAGGAAATCCGGGAGATCATGGGCCAGCTGGTTGAGGAGATCATGGAATGGGGCTTTCAGCCATATGTGGTTCCCATCGGGGGATCATCCCCGGGCTGGTCTATGGAAAAGCCGCTGGGTTCATTGGCTTATGTGGACGCTTTCTTGGAATTATCGGAGCAGATGAAGGACCATTCCCTGGTTCCCGACTATATCGTGCATGCCGCGGGCTCAGGCGGCACCCAGGCCGGAATAACCTTGGCCGCCAAGATCCTTTACCCTGAAGCTGAAGTCATTGGAATGAGTGTTTCTGAGAAACCAGAGGGATACGAAGATGAGATATGGCGGATAATACAGGCGACCCTTGAGGCTCTTGAGCTCGAGATCGATATTTCACCTGAAGATGTTCATATCAATGATGATTATATTGGAGAAGGCTACGGTATTTTAAATCAGCCGGTGACGGATGCTATTCGGATAACCGCTGAAAGCGAAGGGATTTTCCTGGATCCGGCCTACACCGGCAAAGCTATGGCGGGGCTGCTTGATTTAGCGAAAAAGGATTATTTTAAAGACGGAGAAAAGGTGATTTTCTGGCATACCGGGGGAACTCCGGCCCTTTTTCCAAACAAAAAAGGCTTGATGCAGTATCTCTCCCGTCTATCATCCTGAGGCCTGCGAAAGCAGTTTTAACAGCGGCGATTGAATCCTCTCCTCGCCAAGACCCTCCCGCCCACCGCCATTGGCTTCGGAGAGAATCCAATCCCCGCTTCACTCGCTTATTGTGAGCCCGGCTTAATTGTTCCCGCTTCGCCATGGCAATGAATAAGGGCCATATCCCACCACCACGCATCTTTCCCTAGCGAGGAAAGCTGCTCCGATTCCTGCTTCGCTCCCCTCTCTTTCTGCGAGGGACCATGCTCGCTCAGCCTCCAACGGGCTCGCGGTGACATGCCCCATATCCATTGTTCCAGTTTACTTAGAGACTTGTCAGTCTTTCTGCTCGTCTCGTCCGCTTTAGAGTAAGTTGGGGATGTTCACGCACAATGTCTGAGCCATTCACAGGCTGGATTGATGCGGATGCGCTCTGGCGTTAAAAATCGGAACGGGAGCGGAAGCCGGGCCCGATGCCGCGGAGCCGGCTACACGAGAAGACGGTTATGCTTCATTTGGCTAGGCAGCATAAGATCCTTACGGCCTGCTTGCGCAGGCCTTACTTAGGATGACATTGATTTAATAAAAGGTCGTCAATAGGCCAGGCCGAGTTTACCGGTTGGTCTGCTTGAGAAATTGCAAAAATTCCGAATCGGTGCTCAGCAGCAGCCAGGTTTGTTCTGCCAGGGTTGTGCGATAGATTTCGAGTGTCCGCATGAATTGGTAAAATTCGGGGTCCAAGTTATATGCCGCCGCATAGATTTTAGTTGCTTTCGCATCTGCCTCTCCCTTGATTACCTGAGCCCGGCGGTAGGCTTCGGAAGTGATGGTTTCCAGCTCTCTTTCTTTTTGGCCGCGTATTTCTGCGCTTTGCCCATCACCCTCCGAGCGGTATTTGGCCGCGATTCTTTGACGTTCGGAAATCATGCGGTCAAACACCTTTTGCTGGACTTCGTCCACATAGTTGATGCGCTTAAATTTCACGTCTTTGAGCTCAACGCCGTATTCACTGGTGATTTCGGATGAATTTTCCAGTATAATTTCAGCGATCCTATCCCGGCCGGTTTCTATTTCCTGAATTTCTTCGCGGCTCTCAATAAATTCCGCCAACTCTTCGGACAATTCAAATTCCCGGTTGGATACGCGTACCAATTCAATCAATTCATAATTAGCGACGATATTACGGGTTTCCCCGTCGATAATATCATCTAAACGCGATTGGGCGCCTCTTTCATCCCGGACGCGTTGAAAATAAACCAGGGGATCGGCAATGCGCCAGCGTGCATAGATATCCACCCAAATATATTTTTTATCCTTGGTCGGAATTTGATTT
Source organism: uncultured Eubacteriales bacterium (assembly GCA_964427225.1). Taxonomy (GTDB): domain Bacteria; phylum Acidobacteriota; class Aminicenantia; order Aminicenantales; family Aminicenantaceae; genus CAYRTV01. Next base: position 5,343 of record CAYRTV010000120.1, on the reverse strand, counting down.
GTGGCGCCGTCCCATTCCAGCCATCTTTTTTCAAAATAGTTGGTTTTTTGAATAAAGGGTATTTTTAGATGCAGGCCGGGTTCGGAAACGGTGTCCCCCATGGGTTCTCCGAATTGAGTGATGATCACTTGGTTGGTTTCCGTTACTATATACAACGCATCCAACAGTAGAATCAGGACAACAAAAACTGCTACTCCTATGATAGCGTATTTGGTTTCTTTCTTCACTTTTTCACCTCCTCGCCCAGATTCAGCAGCGGCATGATATTTTTCTGGCTTTCATCGAAGATGATTTTCTTCTGGATTTTAGGCAGGATTTCATTCAATGCTTCCAAATAAAGCCTCTTCCGGGTCACAACCGGGGCGCGCCGGTACTCCTGATAAATGGATTTAAACCGGTCCGCATCTCCCTCTGCATTATTCACTCTAGCCGTGGCGTATCCTTGCGCAGCCTGGATAGTTTGCTGCGCTTCCCCACGGGCCTTAGGCACGGCCTGGTTGTATTCCGACCAGGCTTCATTGATTTTGCGCTCTTTTTCCTGCAGGGATTCATTGACTTCATTAAAAGAGGGTTTAACCGAATCGGGGGGATTCACGTCTTGAAAAATCAGCTGATTGACTGCGATACCGGTCTCGTATTGGTCGCATAATTCCTGCAGAAGCTCCTTGCTTTCAGCCGCGATTTTTGCCCGCCCGATAGTGATAACCTCGTCGACGGAGTGATCGCCGACAACCTGACGGACCACAGCTTCATTCATATACCGGAACGTTGTCGTGACATCGCGGACCTTAAACAAGTACTTATACGGATCCTGAATCCGGTATTGCACGATCCATTCCGCCACGGCCACATTCAGGTCTCCTGTCAGCATAACAGCTTCTTTGCGGGAATCCTGAGTGACTTGAAATTCCGAGCTGATCCCCGCCAGGGTTGTCCGGAAACCAAACTCCATTTTTAATTGCCTCTGTACGGGGACTTTTATCAATTTTTCTATTCCGAGGGGGAGCTTAAAATGAAGCCCCGGTTCGGTGGTGCGGACAAATTTGCCCAGCCTGAGGATAATGCCTGCTTCCTCAGGTTGAATTTGATAGATGGACCCAAAGAGAAAGACTGCGATGACGATCACCGCAATCCCGATTTTGATAAATTTCGGTTTAATCTTTGGTAATTTCAGGTCCATACTGGGAAAATCATTGGACATGATGACCTCCTTCCTAAATTTTGACTCTATTCATGGTACCATATCTTTTAGTGAAAAGTGAAAAGTGAAAAGTTGAACCGCCCGAAAATGTTTCCACATATTTTGCTTTCAGAAGGCCATTCGGCTGCGCTTAAGTATTCAGATTTGAGATTTAAGAGAATAATATAGTTGAATCAGTGAATCAAGATCATGCCAATGCTTGATCCAATTCCTCCAGTGAACATGACTGAAGATCGAGGTGGGAGGAATCAATAGCTTTGATGTTTTTCAGCCCGGTTCCGGTTAAGACCACAACCAGACGGGCGTGCTTGGGAAAAGGATTTCGTTTGCGCCACTGTATGACGCCTGCCAGGGCGGCGGCGGCGGCTGGAAGGGCAAACAAACCCTCTTGGGATGCCAACCTCCCTTGTGCTTCCAGAATCGACCGGTCCGAGACGGATATGACGGCGCCATGGTGGTCTCGAATCCACTTCAATGCCAGATTTCCGCCGGGCGGGTCCGGGTTGGTGATGGATTGTGCAACAGTTTGAACTTTCCGTATTGGTTTCACTCGGGAGCTTTTTTCTCTGTATGCCTTGGCAAGCGGAGAACTTCCTTGCGCTTGAACTCCAATGAAAACCGGAAAATGCGGCAATGGAACATTTCCCTGGAGTTCGCGGTAAGCTTTAATCAAACCAATGAGATGTCCGCCCGAACTGACAGGGATAAAAACATACAAGGGTCGGTTAGCTTTCAGTTCATCATAGATTTCGAATCCGGTGATTTTATATCCTTCGATGCGGTAAGGATCCACCGAATTCATGAAATAAATACCGTGTTTTATGCCGCTTTTGAAGCTTTTGCGGAACAAGTCGCCGTAATGGCCCTTAACCTGCAGCAGCCGGGCCCCGTGAAGGCCCGCAGATATTAATTTTTCCCGTGAGACATCGCTTTTAATCAGGACATTGGTCTCTAATCCGGCCCGGGCTCCATATGCTGCGGTGGATACGGCCATATTTCCGGTGGAAACGGTTCCGATTCTTGAGATTTCCATTCTAACGGCTTTTTGTACGGATATCCTGGTGCCCCGGTCTTTAAAACTTCCTGTCGGGTTGATCATCTCATTTTTTGCGAACAGCCGGGGGAGGTTTAAGGCCTTGCTTAAATTCAGGCAGGGGATTAAAGGCGTATTCCCTTCTCCCATGTCCAGCCGGGGATTAAAAGAAGAAAAAGGAAGAAAATCCACATATCGCTGCAAAGGATGATGGTCATCGGAATTGATCTTTCTTTTCTTTTGACGGCGGTGTACTAATAACGGTTCTCCGCAGTCAGGACAAAAAGTGTTAAAAGGATCGGGAGGTAAAAGCTTTTTGCAGAATTCGCATATGAAACGTTCCATCTAATTCAGGTTTTTATTTTACACCTCAATAGAGCAAATCACAAAGCCCTTAACATCTTTAAGAAAATTATCTACAAATCAATTGCCGTTTCTTCATTTCTTTATTTTTGATTCACTCTTTACTCTTTACTAAACGAGGCAGCTTGAGATCCTTCGTTTCGCTCAGGATGACAGCTCCGCTGTCACTTTTCACTTTTTACTGATTTACTTTTAACTCAGATCTTTAACCATTTGCTCAAGAATGAATATCTGCGTAAAATGATATCAATGAACGACAATTATTTTATGCGGGCGGCGCTGGCCGAAGCACACAAAGCAGAAGCAAAGCACGAAGTTCCCATCGGCGCGGTTGTTGTTTATGACGGTGAGTTAATCGGTTCAGGCTCTAATTCAAATATCTCGCTGAATGATCCCACGGCGCATGCGGAAATCCAGGCTATGCGGGCGGCGGGAAAGAGATTGAGCAATCACCGCCTGACGGGCTGCGATTTATATGTCACGATTGAGCCCTGTCCCATGTGTGCGGCAGCTTTGGTGCATGCCCGGATAAGGACCCTTATTTATGGAGCTTCGGATCCGAAGGGAGGAGGAATTGACTCCGTTTTTCGATTTCCTTTTGCAAAGACCAATCATGTTCCGGAAATTAGGTCTGGAATTCTAGCCGCGGAATGCGGTATACTCTTGAAAGATTTTTTTTCACAAAAACGCGCTCCTCAATGACACAGAACGGAGAGGTGGCCGAGTGGTTTAAGGCGGCGGTCTCGAAAACCGCTATTCTGCTTGCGCAGAATCGTGGGTTCGAATCCCACCCTCTCCGCCACTTATATACATTTTGTATTTTGAATATATTTTTGGTATAAATGAATGGTAAATTTGAAAATGAATCTGAATTATTCTGAAACTGAAACTTCTGATGAAAATAAACATGAGTACCTGGGTGCTGAATAATTCGGAATAAAGGAGATCGCTATGAAAAATATGAAAAATTGGGCGTGGATTCTATTTTTTGGTTCTCTGTGGGGATTAAGTGAAGTTTTAGGCGGAGGAGCTCTTTATGCTATGGATGTTCCCCATTCATCGATATTCCTTTCCGCTTGGGCGTTATTTTTGCTGGCAATGGCCAGGGGGCTGGTCAATAAACCCGGTTCTTCGGCTGCAATCGGCGGTATCGCCACTTTATTTAAATTGATCAATGCAGCTCCTTTCATCTGTCATCTGCTGGGCATCTTCGCCCTTGGAGTTGCTTTTGATATATTTGCCAGCTTGATTTTGAAAAAAAAGACCGACCGTTTGGTTCCTGCTGCCCTGACCGGAGCCGCCGGTGCCTACGGCGGATACTCATTGTTTGCTGTTCTTATCACTTATGTCATCCGGTATGAATTCTGGGTGGAAGGCGGTATCAATAAAGTTCTCAATCACATTTTTTTCAGCGGCAGCATCGTTGCTCTGATTTCACTTTTTCTGGTTCCGTTGGGATTCAAGCTTGGGATGGCAAGTGAAGATGTGACCTCAAAGAAGCCCACCTGGGTCTATGCGGGCACTGCGGCCGCCGTCCTTTTTATATGGATTATTGTCCGGATAATATAATCTGAGCCGAGTCATTTTCATTTGCTGAGGGCGGCGAAGCCGCCATGAGTCAATCCTTATATAAAATACGCACTACATGTCATCCTGAGGAGTGAAGCGATCTAAGATCCCCCCGGCCGCTAAATCGGCCTGGGGATGACATAGGGAAGATCACTCTCGAGATAGGAGAGATATGAAAAAAAATATTCGAATCAAGGTGAATGAGCTTCCCAAAGAGGTCGATTCGGATGCCAGAGTGAAAGATATCCGCAGGCTGATTAAGCCGGAAGCGGATGTATGTATAAAAAACGGATTTCCATGCTGTCCGGATGAGAAACTCAGCGAAGGGGACAGTTTGGTATTGATCCGCAGAGGTGAAATACCTAAAAGTGAAGAACTGGAAGTTCTATTAACCGCCCGGCATACTCCGGGTGTTCATGGGAAATTGAAAAATGCCGTGATCGGAGTTGCCGGACTGGGAGGTTTGGGTTCTGCTGCGGCGATTGCGCTTGCACGCATGGGAATCGGAACTTTGATTGGAGCGGATTTCGACGTGGTTGAGCCATCCAATCTGAATCGGCAGCAATACCATATCCGGCATATTGGGAAACCAAAGACCGATGCCATGAAAGAAATACTATCGGAAGTAAGTCTTTTGACCCAATTTGAAGCCTGGGAAATTATGCTCGATAAAGACAATATTCCTGAAGTTTTTGCTTCCGCCCAGGTGATTGTGGAGTGTTTTGATGCTCCTGAAGCCAAGATCATGCTGATGGAATCCGTGAATGACCAATTGCCGAAAGCGTACTGCATTGTGGCTTCCGGAGTGGCCGGAATCGGGGCATCCAACCGGATTCTAACCAGGAAAATGGGAGAGCGCCTGTTTGTTGTTGGGGATCTGGAAACGTCCGCCCGGCCGGGAAGGGGGCTTATGGCACCCAGAGTCGGCATTGCCGCTCATCATCAGGCCAATCTAGCGGTTGAACTGCTGCTCGATCCCCGGAAAGCCATTCAAAACCTGCCTGAGATTACGGACTAATCTCAAATCTCAAATCCGAATCGAAGCGACGTAAGGATCTTGACTGCTTCGCAAAGAGAAACGGAACCGATTCTTGCAGCGAGGCACTTTGGGATCCTTCGGCCTGCTAATGCAGGCCTCAGGATGACAGAGTGGTTGCCGATGTTTCGAGCCCTTGCG
>CAYRTV010000119.1:0-7784 GCA_964427225.1 uncultured Eubacteriales bacterium | reverse complement strand
ATTCAGATGAAGCAGATTGAGATCCTTCGCTTCGCTCAGGATGACACTAGGCTGTAAAGCGGCACGAATAAAGCCCGTTAAATTAAAGTCACCCCCAATCCGTCCGAAGCCGAGTGAGCTCCGTATCATCGCTGACACGGCGGAGCTGATGGAGAAAGGAGCCGTCCGGCTGCCGGGCTGTGCGAGAGAGAATGCGGTCGCCGTAAAAGACTTCGGCGCGGTACTGGACTTCGATTTCCTGCGGCCGCATCTTGAACAGCACTTCTTCCGGGACCGTTTCCAGCGCCCAATGAATATACACCACACTGTTGACGTGGCGGTTGAGATCCAGCTCGCTTTTGTACACGGGATAAAGCCTTTCCGTTTCCGCGGTCTGCAGCGCGGGCAGCGAAGGAAAAGCCGCATCCAGGGCGCGCTCGGGATGCAATTGATATTTGGAAAAATACGGTTCAGGGGAGACCGGCTTGCGTGTGTCAAGGCCGATAACAAGCCAGGAACTTGTAGCATGGGCCACAGTGCCCTGTTTGCAGTCTGCCTTGAATTCGCGCAGCGCAAACCGCTCCTGTATGGCCGATGGCCAGGTGGTGACGGTGATTGTATCCCACAGTTTGGGATAATGATCGATCCGCAGGTGATAGCGCGACATTACCCAAGTGACGTTTTTTTTCATCAGGTCCGGAACCCCATAGCCTTGTTTAAAGGCTTGCTCTGATACACTATCCTGCAGGTAATTCAGGATGGATTCCGTTTTGGCCCGCCCGGAATAATCAATTTCATCCGCCCGGACGTGAAATATTTTTTGATGCTGTACTTTATCAGATTGTTTTTCCATAGCGTTTCCTTTCATTTCAGACCCGCATGGAGGTCCGGCCTGCGATCAGAAGGTAGATGAAAAGCGGACCGCCCAGGATGGCGGTGATGATTCCCACCGGCAGTTCTGTCGGAGCGATCAGGGTACGTGCAAAGGTGTCGCTGACAGCCAGCACCGCGCCGCCCAGGAGGAACGACGCCGGCAGGACAAGCCGCTGGTCGAATCCGCTTAAACGCCTGACCGCATGCGGGATAATAAGGCCGACGAAACCAATCGGCCCCACCAAGGAGACCACGGCGGCTGTGGCCAGTCCGCCGCCAATAAAAATATCCCGCCGTACCGCGCCCACCGCTACGCCGTGGCCCAGAGCCATCTCTTCGCTTAAGGCCAGGTGGTTAAGATCGCGGGAATGGAGGAAAAGCAGGATCAGCCCAGGCAGCAGCAGGGGGGCCAGAAAAGCCAGTTCCCGGTATCCCAGGATATCAATGCCGCCCATCATCCAATGCTGAAAAACCACCAGGGACTGGGGGCTGGCCAGATAGGTCAAAAGCAGAATAGCGCCGCTGCAGATAATGCTGATGGTCACGCCGGCCAGCAGCAGAACGGTGACGGAAATGCCGGTACGATTTCTTGATAGGGAATAGATCAGGAAAAGAGTGCCGCCGGCGCCCATCGCCGCGAAGAGCTGAACGGAGCTGAAAGGCCCCCAGACTACCCACAGGGAGGGCCAGGAAATGGCGATAAACGCTCCCAGGGCGGACCCGCCGCTGATGCCCAAAGTGAACGGTTCGACCAGAGGATTATGAAACATCACCTGAAAGGACGCACCCACTGCCGCCAGGGTGCCGCCGGCTATCAAAGCCAGCAGCAGCCGGGGCACCCGCTGGAGCCAGAAAATGTCCGAGAGGGGACCGGATTGGGCGGCGAAAAAGGCTGCCGCATCCTTGAGGGTGATGGATTCAGCTCCAAACCAGGGTGTGGTCAAAACCGCAATCATAAAAACCGCAAAATAAAGCAGCAAAGCCCGTTTATCCATCAGGAGATGTATCCTCCATTTTCGGTAAAACAACCGGCCGGTCACCCTGGGGGTGTTTTCCCAGCCAAATATCAGCGCCGTAAATGGACTCCAAATTGGCCGGAGTCAACACATCCGCCGGGGCTCCCTGGGCGGCCGCCCGGCCGTCTTTAAGCAGCAAAATGCGGTTGCTGAAAAGTGAAGCCAGATTCAGGTCATGAGTCACAGTCACAACACCCAATCCGTTCCGAACCAACCGGGTCAGAAGACGGAAAAAGTGAACCTGCCGGTGCAGGTCCAGCGAGGCGGCCGGTTCATCCAGGAGCAGGACCTGGGGTCTCTGAGCTAGGACGGAAGCCAGAAACGCCCGCTTTCGCTCCCCGCCGGATAAATGGGACAAGCGGCGGTGCTGGAGATGGACAGCTTCTGTCGCCTCCAGGCTTTCCTCTGCGATTTCCCGGTCTCGGGCGCCGGAATTCCCAAAAGACGGGAGATGCGGATAACGGCCCAGCATGACCAGTTCTTCCACGAGGTAGTCCGAGTCGCTGGATAAATCCTGGGGCAGATATCCGATGCCCCGGGCGATGGACCGGCGGTCCAGGTGAGAAAGGTCCCGTGCCTGCAGCCGGACGGTCCCATTATCCGGGGGAAGAATGCCGGCAGCCACCCGCAAAAGGGTTGTCTTGCCGGCTCCGTTGGGGCCGATAACAGCCAGATGTTCCCCGCCGCGGATATCCAGCTCAGGAATGGTAAGGATGAAGTCGGATTCCGGAAAGCGGTGGTCAACCGCATGCAGCTGCAGAACCGGCTCAGCCATCAAACGCCTCCGGATGGATGATGCGGGCAAAGGCTTCCGCGGTCTGTGCTACGCGCAGCCCGGGAATCAGCAAATAATCCTGGGTGAGGAAGTGAATGCGGTCTTCCTGCACCGCCGGCAGCCGGCTCAGCCGCTCCCAGTCACGGCGCAGCAAAGTTTTGTTTTTATGCGACAAGCCTTCGGCCAGGATTTCTATGATGACTTCCGGATTGCGGGTGAGCAGGACTTCCTTGGACACCCGGGGATAACGGCTGGAAAGATCGTGGAAAATATTGAGGCCCCCGGCCAGTTGGATCAATTCCTGGAGAAAAGTGCCGGAGGAGGCGGTCATGATGCCGGTCAAGTCGCCAGGCGTATGTCCCAGGCTGAGAAAGACTTTCCGCAGCGGCAGGGAATCGGTTTTGTTCCGGATTTTGTCCAGCTGCGTATCCAAATCCGTGATCAGGCGGCGTGCTTTTTCCCGGGCTTTGAGCAGATGGCCCAGTTTTTCCAGGGCGGTCCGGATGTGATCCAGGGTTTCGATATGCAGCCTGAGAAGCGGAATGTCCTGCTCCCGGCAAAAGCGGCTGAGGGCCCGGTGTTGCCCCTGGGTGATAATCAGGTCAGGCTGGAGGGCAAAGATTTTTTCTTTGCTGGGATTGAACAGGCCGCCGATTTTAGGTTTATCTGTTGCCTCGGGCGGGAAAAAACTAAATGCACTCACACCCACTACGCGGCCTCCATGTCCCAGGGCAAAGACCATCTCTGTCACACTAGGGGCCGCGCAGATAATCCGTTCCGGCATGGACGCCGTAGCCGCACCGGGAGGATTATCCGGCCCGGTTCCCGGCAGAAGCATCCACAATACCGTCGCCGCAGCCACAAAAACCGCCCCGGCGGTCACCAGAATTTTATTATCCGCCCAGAATTTATTGGTTGTGTTCATTTCGCTGATTTATTCTGACGCTTCCCCGGACTGTTGTCAAGCCGGCCTCTTTGTCACCGAGAGGCCTGTCCCATTGTCATCCTGAAGCCTGCGTCAGCGTACAGATGTCATCCCCAGGCCGCATTAGCGGCCGTGGGGATCTTAGAGTGCCTCGTCAAATGAAACGGTTCTGATTCCAAGTATTCTTGAATTCCAAGCATTTTTTTGGTCCATCTATGTCTATCTAAGTCAGTCTAGGTCTGTCTAATTCTATTTAATTTTGTCACAAATCCTTTTGTGTATGCCGACATATCCGGCTTTGGTATATTTTTGATTTTTCTTCACTCCTTACTAAAACGAAGCAGTATAAGATCCTTACGTCGCTTCGCTCCTCAGGATGACAGCGTTGCTGTCACTTTTTACTCCAAGCCCAGGCTTCAGAATGACAAGGAGGGGGCAGAGTGACAGACAGTAATCAAGTAATACCCGCCCCTGTTGTCGTCATTATTAGCCGACCGTGCTTGACGTTCTTGGTGCTGAGGAGGTGATCGGCCACTTTGCGGACGGTGACGCTTTTGCCCTTCAGTATAATCACTTCCAGGCAATTATCGTGGTCCAGATGAATATGGGTGGAGGCGATGGTGGCGTGGACATGCTGATGCTGAATGGCGTTGAGGTTTTCGGTGAGTTCCCGTTTCTCGTGATTATAGACCAGCCCTAAGATGCCCACCACATCCCTTTTTTCTTCTTTCCATTCCTGTTCCACCAGGCGATCCCGGATCAGGTCGCGGATGGCCTCAGAGCGGTTGGCATACCCGGTCTTTTTTATCAGCGCGTCGAATTGCTTTAACAAATCATCGTCCAAAGAAACCCCGAAACGGGTGAGTTTGGCCATAAGGTCCTCCTTTGTCCGTCTAATCCTATTATTAATATGGTGGGGGAAATATTCAAGGGAAATATTGTTCCGAGGACTGTAACCTTGTCCTCTGAGGCCTCCCGCTGCGGCCACGAGGCCTCTCCCCCTTGTCACCCTGAGGCCTTCCTTCCATGTCATCCTGAGGAAAGAAGTGACGAAGGATCCCAAACGCCTTCGCCCAGAAGTGACGGCACCGATTCATCAAGCGTATTCGCATGGGATTCTCCAGCCTGCTTCGCAGGCTTCAGAATGACATGCTGCTTCGTCTGAATGAGCCAGGTCCGATTCTCCAGTCAACATTCATTATTCATAACAAACAATTGGATTCAATTCAATATTATGTATTAAAATACAAAAATTTGGATTATTTTGAGGCCATTTAATCATCTTTTTAGATTGGAAGGAATTAAGTAAAAGCAAATAATAGATTTAAAAATATATGCATATAAACCAAGTTGGCATGATATTTGCACTAATATTATTTGTGATGGAAACTAGCTAATTTATCCATAAGGAGGTGATGCCCAAAAATGTTCACATGATCGAATCTTTAATTTAGTGAGAGTCATAGACTCTCAGGTAAGGTAAATTTGATTTAGGGGGAAACATGAAAAGATTCTTACTGATGGGGATGGCGATCCTTTTTCTCTTTTCCATATTCGCCGTTGCCCAAGAACAGACCGGTGAACTGGTCGGAACCGTCACGGATGAGGAAGGCAATCCCCTTCCCGGTGTGACCGTTACCGCCAACAGCCCTTCGCTGATCGGTGTGTCCACATCGGTAACAAATGCCGATGGGACCTACCGGCTGCTGCGGCTGCCGCCCGGAACCTATACTGTAACCTATGAACTGCAGGGATTTGGAACCCTGCGCCGTGAAGGCATTGTTATTCGCCTGGGGCGTACGTTTTCACTGGACGTCACTTTACGGCCGGCTGCTTTGGAAGAAGAAGTCACGGTTGTCGGTCAATCACCAATAGTGGACGTCAAAAAGAGCTCCACCACGTATGAAATTTCCAAGGAGATGTTTTCCAAACTGCCGCGCGGCCGCGATTTCGAGTCGATTATCACCGTGGCTTCCGGGGTTAATGAAGAGAGCGAACTGGCCGGGATTTCATTCGACGGCGCTTCCAGTTCGGAAAATATGTTTTATGTCGACGGGGTGGACACCACCACCATGTATGACGGCGTGTCCGGCCAGAACGTTATGTTTGAATTCGTGGAGGAAGTCCAAGTAAAGTCTTCCGGATACGAGGCCCAGTACGGCGGCTCCATGGGCGGTGTGGTCAATGTCGTCACCCGTGCCGGAGGAAATGAGTTTTCCGGCGAAGTGATGACCTATTACCGCTCCAGCTCCATGACCGGAGAACCGCGGCCCAGCCTGCGGATCAATCCCTATGACGTCACCAGGGCGGAGTATATCACGTATCCCAAGGACAGCTGGAATCAATTTGAAATCGGATTCGTTCTTGGCGGCTATATCGTCAAGGACCGGCTGTGGTTTTTCGGCAGCTATATTCCCCGCTTTACGATCACTGACCGGGATGTGGACTTTTTAACCGATCCCGATGCCAGCGGCCAATTCACGCGATCGCAGCAGTGGCACAACGCTTCTTTTAAACTCACCCTGGCTCCGTTCAAAGGCATGCGGATGAGCGGCAGTTTCAATACCGATTATTACCAGTGGCGCGGTTCTCTGCCGTCCCAGGCCGGGACCAGCCCGTCCGACTATAACTACGCCGCCGCCGGCTATAATTATCCCGGCATGACCGGAGCCTTTCACGCTGACTATGTTGTGAGTAACGACCTGTTCTTTACAGCTTCGGCCGGTGCGTTCCGCACCAATGTGGAAAATCTGGTCGGCCCTCCCGGAGAACGGTATTTCTTCTATCGGTCCAACGCGGATATCTCTGGTGTTCCGGACAGTTTGGTCCGGCCCCAGTACTGGTACAATTACCCCAGCGGCGACCGTTATCAATTGCTGCGGGATATCCAGACCAAGTACACCGCCAAGATCGACGCCACCTATTTTGTGGAACTGGCCGGCGAGCATATGTGGAAACTGGGCTTCCAGTTCAACCGCATCGGCCAGGACGTTTTTGACGCGGCGCCTTATGACTCCTGGTATTTCTGGTGGGGTGAAAACTATGAATCCCCCAATTTAGGAACGGTGCAAACGCAGTACGGCTATATGGCTGCCTATGATCCGCTGGGAACCGTGGCGGATATCAACAGCAACCGCATGGCTCTTTATCTTCAGGATTCCTGGACAGTTTCACGGAAACTGACCATCAACGCCGGGATACGGATGGAAAAAGAGGATATTCCCTCTTTTGTGGATCCCGCTTCCGAGATTGTTCAGGAGCATCCCGAATTTCTCGAGCCTCCCATCGCCTTCGATTTTACCGACAAGATCGCCCCGCGGCTGGGATTTTCTTATGATGTCATGGGGGACGGCGCCTTCAAGGTGTTCGGCAGCTTTGGTATTTATTACGATGTCATGAAGCTGGATATGGCGGAAGGCTCCTACGGCGGCTTCAAATGGCTGGCCCACTATTATGAAATTCCGGAGTCTGTGGTCAACAACTGGCAGGTAGGTGAGCGCGACCATCCTGATACCAGCCTGCCCTTTTTTGAAACCCTGAACTGGAGGATCCCCTCTTACGAAACCACTCAGCCCGATATGAAGCCCTATTCCAAATCGGAATACACGCTTGGGATCCAGCGGCGGCTGGCGGAAGATTTTTCCCTGTCCGTGCGCTTCCTGCACAACCGCATCATCTGGGCGATCGAGGATATCGGCATCCAGACCACAGCCGGGGAACAGTATTTTAACGGCAATCCCGGCAGCGACTGGATCAATGACATCTACGCTGAATCCGCTGCCGCCGGTTTGATGCCCGCGGGCGTCAAGTGTCCCAAAGCCCAGCGTGAATACTACTCGGTGGACATCGGGTTTGACAAGCGCTTTTCCGATAACTGGCTGGGCGGACTCCATTACACCTGGAGCCGCTTGTGGGGCAACTTCTCCGGACTGGCCAGCTCGGAAGAGCACGGCCGGAAAGATCCCAATGTGGAACGTTACTTCGATGCCTGGTTCCTGCACTACACCTCCAATTTTCCCGAAGAATCCACCGGCTTGCTGGCCACCGACCGCCCGCATCAGTTTAAGCTCTACGGCGCTTACAGCTTTGATTTCGGATTGACCATCGGTGTCAATGCTTATGCTTACAGCGGCACGCCTGTGACCAGGGAATTCGAGCTCAATAACCAGGACGGATATTATCCGGAAGGACGGTTTACAGATGGCCGCACCCCCTT
>CAYRTV010000118.1:0-7828 GCA_964427225.1 uncultured Eubacteriales bacterium | reverse complement strand
GCTAAAAATTTTCTCATTTTTACCTCCCTCCTCCCCGGAAAACCGGGAAGAAATTCAGCTCATTGACTGAGCCTTTTTCATTAATAAAAGCCCCTGCTTTTTTTCACTTATTTTTCCTCTCACCTCCTTTGTATTGTATATTATATTTAATATATGCAAAATTAATGCCAGAATAGTGCTCTTTTGCAACTCGTTCAATTTCATTAAATTACGTTTTATGAATAGTGAGAATAATCGCCTTTAATCCATTTTTTTGGATAGACATCCAAATTACTGAATTATCCGATTCTCCGAAACTCCCATTGCTTATTTTTTTCATATTCATAATATATTGTATATTATATTAACTAATTATCACACATATTCAGCCATGTCAATAAATGATTTATATCCTCCGCAATTTCAATGGTACGCTCTACAGTTATTGCGCCTATTCTCAAAATCACAGAATACATTCCAGGCTGGACTAATGGGCCCGGTTTCCCGGCAAACCCTTCCTGTCCCCGCCTTACAGCATCATTGCTGCCTTCAAATCGCAATTCCCACTCAATTGCATTTAATCCCGTTTCGACATAACAGGAAAACCGGCGTACAATTCTCCCGGTGTCGTCTTTGATAATCATCTCCGCATTCTCTTCGTGAAAATCATCCCGGTAATGCCCGTCAAAACTGACATAGGCGCCCCCGGATATGTATGAGAAGCTTCCACCCGGCTGACATACAATCGTTTCTCATTCTCCCCTTGGTCGAAACCGGGTATATTGCCGGTTATTTCGCGCCAATTACGGCCATCATCAAGAGTCACATGCAGCCGGCCGTCTTCCGTACCCGCATACAAAACACCCGCTTCTGCAGAAGACTCGGAAACAGCGGATATGGCGGCATTGGAATCACCATAAGTCAGATCGGGGCTTACAGCTCTCCAGCTCTTCTTCCGGTCCGTGGTTTTCATGATTTTTTGAGCTCCCATATACAAGACTGACGTGTCGTGATTGGATAAAAGAAAAGGGGCGATAAAATGAAACCGCAGCGGTTCTTCCCCTCCTTTGTTTTCCGGCTGAATCGGCGTCCAGGTTCCGCGCCTCATGTCCAGGCGGCGGATGCAGCCATACTGCCATTCCGAATAGACTATCATCGGATCATCCGGGTCAACCTGGACATATCCTCCATCCGACTCCTCAAATTTAAACCAGTCGTAATTAGAAATCCCTGTTATATGACGCACCAGGCTGGGCCCCGCCCATCCCCCATTATCCTGATTCCCGCCCCAAATATAATAGGGATGCCGCATATCCGCAGTAACAGTATAAAACTGCCCGATAGGCAGGGGATGATGATGCCAGGTTTCTCCTTTATCATACGATGAATAAAGACCTCCGTCGGTCCCAGCGAGATAATGATCCGGATTTTCCGGATTTACCCAGAAGGGATGAAAATCGCCATGGATATACCGGCTGGTCAGCCAGGAAGAAAAGGCCCATCCGGCCTGGGAGAAGAAGCCCCGGCTCCAATCCGGTACATTTTCAGAGACGGCACCAAAAAACATTCCGGAAATCAAGGTGACGGTACAGGCCGGGATCACCACATTGGAAACAATCCGCTTTTTCTGCTTTAATCCCCGAACGATCCTGTCAAATCCCTTCATTATAATTCCCTCCCTGACCGTGCTGTTTATTTCTATTCTATAGCATGGCGCTCCTCATGCCGGCCGACTTGATAATCGGCGATATCAATAGCGGGGGTATCTCCAGCGATCACTTCCGCCGCGGTCCGGCCAAGCAGGGGGCCTAATGTCCAGCCGCCTTTGGCGCAGCATGCGGAAAAAAAGCCGGGAATGCTTTTCAATTCCCCCAGCAAAGGCAGCAGGTCGGGAGTCCGTCCCTCCAGCCCCGTCCAGCAGCGGATAAGATGCAGCCGCCCTAAAGCGGGAATGACCCTGGCTGCATAAACCAGATTTCCCTGCATGCTTTCATAATTCACTTGTTTTATCCCTTTGGTTTCATCGCCTATTCCTGTCCATCCGCCTCCGATGACGACATTTCCGCTGTCAACATGCTTCAAGGTCATATTGCCGGAAACATGAGTGATGATATGCGGAAATATCCGGGCCGTCCGCTCTGTGACCATAACCTGCATGGGATCCAAAGTAATCGGAATCCTAACTCCCGCCATACCAAAAATGTTCCCGGCCCATACACCGGCACAATTCAGAATTCGGGCACACTCGATCGAACCGTTTCCAGTCTGAACACGGAACCGCTTTTCCGCCATGCTCTCGATGCCTGTGGCCTCTGTGTATTCTAAAAGTCTCATCCCTTTGGCCACTGCCCCCTCGGAAATAGCAATCGGAGCCGTCAAAGGATTGGAGCGGGCATCATCCCTGCAAAACGAAGCAGCTTTCACCGCCGGACCGAAATATGGAGCGGCTTCCTTCAGCGCAGCGCCTGTCATGACGTCGACGCTGATGCCAAGGTCCTGCTGGGCCTTGACTGATGTGCGTAATTTTCGGACCTGATCTTCGGATTCCGCCACCCGGAATCCGCCCGGCTGCCGGAATTCAATGGCGTCGCCTAATTCATCCTGCAAACCGCCCCAAACCCGCAAGGCTTCCTGGACCAGCGGGACAACTTCAATTTTTTTATTTTGAAACGACATGGTCCCGGCTGTGGAGCCGGAAGCTTCCCGGCCGACAGCCTTTTTTTCAATAAGAATGACATCCATCTTTTTCCGGGACAGAAAATATGCTGCTGAAACTCCGATAATTCCCCCGCCGATCACCAAAACATCGGTTGTGGTCAATTTGGACTCCTTTATGCTTTTATCTATACTCAGCCTGCAGCCGCGGCTAATTTGATTCGCTTCTTTTGTTTAAACCATACCGCACCCGAAAGCACAAATCCGGCGGCCGTGAACATAACCGCAGGAATCATCTGCATGGAAAACACCGCCACCCCAAATCCCGCTACGGAGAGAAGCATCAAGATCCACTCCTCTGTTTTCAGCCGGGCTAGAAAAAAGCCTTCCGTGATGACGGCAATGACGATCAGCAAGGGAATCGATTGGACGAGTATCCTCACCGGTCCCCAGATATTTTCAGCTAAAATAGGTGTGAATATAAAAAATAAAGGAATGACATAAAAGAATTTGGCAATGGCAAAGGTAGCGATTCCAACCCGCATGAATTGTCTGTCCTGAGCGATTTCAGCCGCCACGAAAGCAGTCATGCAGACCGGCGGTGTGATCGTCGATGTTTGGCTGAACCAAAACAAAGCAAGGTGGGCGGCGAACATGGTCACGCCCAGCTGGGTCAAGGCGGGTGCGCCCAAAGTCGATATCAGAATATATGACAAAGTCACCGGCATGCTCATCCCGATGACCAGCGAAATCAAAGCCAAAAGCAGAAGGGGAAAAAGTATGGTTCCTCCGGAAACCATCAGAATAATTGAAGTGACTTTCATGATCAATCCGGTCAGGGTGATCACACCCATGATCAAGGCGGCGCTGGCGCACACAGTAGTGATGGTCATCATATTTTTTGTGCTCTCGGTCAACCCTTCCAATAATTTATCCGGACCCATACGGGTTTCTTTGCGGAAATAGCTGAAAATAACGATCAGCACAGTAGATAAGGCCGATGCCACAAAAGGTGTGCGGCCCATGGCCAAGAGAACAACCAAGATAACCAGCGGGAGCAGCAGATGCGCTCCGCGCTGAAATGCTGTTTTCATATCAGGCAATTGATCAGCAGGCAAACCCTGCAATTGATTCTTGCGGGCCTTGAATTCGATAATGGCATAAATGGAGGCAAAATAGATGATTGCCGGAATAATGGAATATTTGATGATGGTAAGAAGAGGAATTCCGGTGATCGCGGCCATAACAAAGACACCGGCGCCCATAATAGGGGGAGTGATAGCCCCTCCGGTAGAGGCGGCGGTCGTGATGGCAGCCGAGGTCCGGGGTTTAAAGCCGGTGCTTTTCATCATGGGAATGGTAAGGCTCCCGGTTGTTACCACATTGGACATGGTGCTGCCTGTAAGCATGCCCATCAAACCTGCGCTGAGCACTGCCACTTTGGCGGTCCCGCCGCGGGATTTTCCCGCCAGCGCCAGGCAAAGGTCAATATAATACTTATCTGCTTTCGATACGCGCAGAAATGTGCCGAAAGCCACGAACGTGAACAAGTATGTCGCCGCCAAACCTGTCATGATGTTGAACATTCCTTCAGGAACCAGGTAAAACTGCTCGATACAGACACTGTAGGAAAACCGCTTGAAACTCAGAATGCCCGATAAAAATGGCCCAAAAAAAGTATAGCCGATAAAAACCGCTGTTATCACCACCAGAATCCAGCCCAGTGTCCGCCGGGTGGCCTCCAGGATGAAATAGATGGCTAATGTTCCGAATATTAAATCCAATGGCGTAACGGTGCTGACATAGGGTATGCGGAATGCGATCCGCTCATAGTCCAGCAGAATCCAACCGAAACAGGCTGCGGCGGTTATTGCCTGAATGAAATCAATGATCGGAACCCGATCGAGCGGAGATTTTTTTGTGCGGGGATAAAGAAGCAGAATCAGAGGGATCAGAAACATAAGAAATCCCGCCCTTTGAATAAGGGGAGGAAAGGCGCCCTGAAACGCCGTATAGAAAACAAGAATACTGACTAGAGCACAGAATCCGTCCGTAATTTTCTTGGGGGTGCCTTTAAGGGTCCTCATTCACATCCAGCCGCGTTCTTTATAATATTTCAATGCTCCGGGATGGACTTCAATACCCAGATCATTGACCATATCCTCGGCATTCCATTCCTTGAAAGTGCCGTATGATTCACGAAAGCGGGCTTCATTTTCCGCGATTGTGCGGGTGAATATATAAACAGCCTCTTCCGAGACATTCCGGTGGGTAAACAATACCATGGCCAGTTTAACGGAGGGGACGGCATAAGACTGATCCGGATATGTTTTGCCCGGAATGACAGTTTTTTTAAAATGAAATTTTTCAACCAGGATATCGCGGATAGGTTCACTCAATCCCAGCAGCTTTCCATTCCGGGTGGCCATAGCTTCTGTTACGGACGCATCCGGTATCTGAGTAAGAGTATGCAAAGCATTGATATGCCTGTCTTTCCAGAGATCAACCCGGCCGGAGGTTCCGATCCTCATCAGCTCTCCTCCCCAGGCTTCAATATCCTGTTCGGTCATGCCCAATTCATCGAAAATAAGATTAAGAATGATGTAATTTGCGTCTCCGGGAAATCCGGAAGCCATTTTCAAGCCGATCTTTTTCTGCGCCACCTCTTCCAGGGTGTCCGCCTCAATATTATCCGCCACTAGAAAATGGTGCACATTAGAGGTCAAGGAACAAATCGCCCGCAAATCCGGATAGTTCTCCCAATAGGGCTTATTTCCTTCTCTGGCCATGACCAGGAAGGGACTGAAGGTGACCCCGATATCCGCGTCTCCTCTGGCAACCCGGATCGGATTCCCCATTCCTCCTGAACCGGGGATGGCAGTTAGCGGATATCCCTCTACCCGGCTGTTGACCCAATCGGCGAGGGAAGAACAGATGGCATACCAGCTGCCTCCGACATTCCCGGTTGAGATGGTCATCAAAGGAAGCCGTTCGTGCCGGCTCTGCCAGCCGCAGAGCAAGCCTGTCAAAAAAAAAGAGCATATTAAGGAAAAATATAATCCGGATAAGAGAAACCGGTGAACGCGTTTCTTCGGAATCAATATCCTTTCCCCAGGTCAACTATTCCAACCAGTTTTTGGTTCCGCTCAAAACGATCCAAGTTCTCCAGAAAAATTTTGATAATATCTTCCGGGATACTGGGACCGGAAATGTGGGGAGTGATAATGACATTATCCAGGTTCCATAACCCGTGGTCCTTAGGAAGAGGTTCTTCGATGAAAACATCCAAGACAGCTCCGCCGATGTCCTTAGTTTCAAGCGCTTCGATCAGCTCCTCTTCCTGCACCAGAGCACCCCGGGAGACATTGATCAAAAAGGCGCTCTCTTTCATGGCGTTAAATTGTTTCTTTCCGAAAAATCCTTTGGTGGCCGGAGACAAAGGCAGGGCCAAGACAACAAAATCACATCTTTGCAGAAAATCACTCATCTCTTCAACAGAATACTCTCTGTCCACAAAAGGAAGAAACTTTTCCTGTTCATCGCATCCAATGACTACCATGCCGTTTTGATGCAGGCGATAAGCAATGGCCGAACCCACTGAACCGAATCCCATAATTCCAGCCGTTTTGTTGCGAATCGTATCCGGCTCATAATAGGGCCATTCCCGTTCTTCCTGATTCTCAAAGGCAAATTTCATTTTCAGGGTCACAGCAAAAATGTATCCCAAAACATATTCCGCCATGATCGCTCCGTGCACACCTTTGACCTTGGTCAGGACGACACCAGCAGGAATTTTGTTTGAGAAAACATAGTTTTCCACTCCGGCGCTGATGGACTGAATCCATTTGAGATTCTCGGCCTCAGGAAGATACTCTACGGGAAACGTATGTCCGGAAAGGATGATGTCGGCCTCGGAGATATGCTGCTTAATATCTGCCTTTGTCCGGCAAATGATAAAGTCCGTATCCGGCCGGGCATGCTTGAGATGTTTTTCATACCTGTCCAGGTATTCGGAGATATGATTGTAAACCAGCACCCGAGATGCTTTATTCATGGACATCCCTCAAATGAGCTCTAATTTTTTCATCACTTCCCTGACGTGAACCTTTTGTTCTTCCGTCAGAGGAAGAATCGGCAGCCGGGGATAACCGCCGGGACGCCCCCGCAGGTTCATGGCATATTTCAATCCGGCCGGAAATGTTCCGGATTGTTTCCCCTTCAGCGCCAATTCCGCGGCGATACAGCGGTATTGGATTCGAATGGCCTCTTCCAGTTCTCCTTGTTTAATGAGCTTGTACATTAGAATGGCTTCTTCTCCGAGAAGCTGCGTGTCCAAGCTTCCTACCCATCCGTCTGCTCCCATCATAATAGTTGCCACACCTTGATAGGAAGAATGCCCGCCAAAAATTCTCAATTTGCCGCCAACCAGACGAATAACTTCAAACACCCTCCCGAATTCTTTGGAGGCTTCTTTGACTGCGACCACATTTTTTATATTCGCTAATTTCAGCAGAAGTCCGGGGGACATATCTATGCCTTGGCGCCGCGGGTTATTATAAACCAGGATGGGAATATCCACCGTATCCGAGATGGCATTGTAGAAAGAAATAATCTCTTTATCATTCGGATGCACCATGGGAGGGGGTAAAACCATCACCCCGTCCATACCCGCTTTTTTTGCTTCCCGGCAAAAGTGGATATTTCCCTCAGCTGTGAGCTGGCCGGTTCCTCCGATAACAACGCATCTGTTATCTGCGGCTTCCACCGCCAGCTTAAACAGCTCCTCCCGCTCCCGGTCAGTAATCATCCAGCTTTCGCCTGTGCATCCGGCAATAACCGCACCGTCGAGTCCTTCCTTAATCAGCAGCTCAAGGTTGCGGCTGAAGGCCTCAGTATCCAGGTCGCCATTCTTCTTAAACGGAGTGACAACCGCCGTGAAGCATCCCTCCCAATCTTGCGGACTATCCATCGTGCCTCCTGTTTTCGTATATTATATACAAAATATAATAGAGTTTATTTTTGCATACGGAAAAAAAGTTGTCAAGACAATTTCAATTTATTTTAGCCTGAATTATTCATAACAAAATTGCGGTGTTTTTGCACATTCTTTTTTATCAGCGATTAACATGATTTGTATTGAAAATTCAAATGGAACGTTTTTCATTTGCACATTTATATTATAATCGCCATTTTT
>CAYRTV010000117.1:0-7854 GCA_964427225.1 uncultured Eubacteriales bacterium | reverse complement strand
CTATTCCTGAAAATCTTTTTGAATCCGAGCTTTTCGGATACAGTAAAGGAGCCTTCACCGGCGCCAATCAGGATAGAAAAGGTTTATTCGAAGAGGCAGACGGAAGCATTATATTTCTTGATGAAATCGGAGAGATCCCTCTTTCCATTCAGCCGAAGTTGCTGCGGGTGTTGGAAAGCGGAGAATTCAGGCCCCTGGGCTCCAACAAAACCAAACAAGTGGATGTTAAAGTGATAGCCGCCACAAACCGGGATCTCAAGGCCAGCATAAAAAACAGTGCATTTAGGGAAGACCTATACCACCGCCTCAATAAAGCCGAAATTATACTGCCGCCCCTGCGTGAGCGGCGGGAGGACATCACATTGCTGACCCGTCACTTCCTCAAGCAGTTAAGGAAAAAATTCGATAAAAGGATCAAGGGAACCTCCCGTCAAGTACAAAAATTATTTATGAAATATTCCTGGCCCGGAAATGTGCGCGAACTGTATAATGTCTTAGAACGAGCAGCAATGGTGACAAAAAAAGATTTCATTGACTTGGAAGATTTACCCACATATCTTCAAAATTCAATTGATGTTCCTCGTAACATTCCCTTCATCAACCGTTCCAATCTATCTTCCATGGAAGATTTGGAAAAAGAATACATTAAATATATTTTAAAGATCACCCGGCATAATATGAAACGGACCGCCGAAATTTTGAAAATCTCACGAACCACTCTCTATAATAAAACCGAAAAATACGGTATTCACTAAACCCGGCCATGCCCTGTTCAGTGTTTCTTTTTTGCACAGATTTTTAAAAATCTTATGATTTTGTTTATTTTATTTAACTTATAGCCTTTACCACGCCTTTCGCTGTGCAATATATGAACATGCTATTCAAATGTACTAGATAACTCTATTTGTTTTATTTACTTTAATTTCTTCAACTTGTATCAATTTTTCTCCTTTGGCATTTATCTTGCTTTTATTAGCTGTGATGTTCACTTGAGGAGAAAATAATGAAAAAGAAAACGAGCTGGTTCTGGCTGATGACAGCAGCCTTATTTCTCATATTATCACCGATCCTTCCGGCGCAGGAAAATCCGTCCGATCATTATGCCGCATTCGAATCAAAAGGGGCCGGATCAACTGTAGCGTATATGATTGCGACTCCCCTTCACCCTTCCGCCTCTTTTTCACAGGAAATCATGAACGTGACAAACCGCTTTGATTTCCGCATACCCGAACCTGAGTTTTCTTTGGTTCCGGAACCGAAACCCGAAACAACCGATGCTTCCCGTTATTTCCAAAACCGTTTTCATAATCAGAAATGGGAGAGCACCCTTTTTGATGCCTCCTTGATAGCCCATGCCGCCTTGAATGTCGCTGATTATTTTTCGACCCGGGAAGCCTTGAAATATCCGGGCCTCCAAGAAGGAAATCCCTTGATGAAACCATTCGTAAAGAACGACTTCGCGTTTGCGGCAGTGAAAATTGGAATAACCGCCGGCAATCACTTTTTAATGAAAAATATTTACAAAAATAATAAAACGATGGGCTGGATCATAAGTCTTACCAGCAACTTTCTGATGTCCTGCATCGTAGTGCACAATTTTGAGCTCATCAACCAGGCCCGGCGTTGAAGGCAAAAGCCATGGAAGAAAGAACTTTTTTATTTTACAGTTTATACACACGGGATTTTATTCCTCAAGCGTGTCCTTCCCTGGAAAACTTAAAAAAAGAATATAACCGTTACCTGCTGACATTAACGGGAAATGACGTCCGGAAAACAGCGGAAATCCTGGAAGTACCCCCGGATTCTCTTGAGGACAATCTGCAGGAATAAGGTCCTTCGCTTCACTCAGGATGACATTGAATGAATATAAGGTCGTCATTTTGTGTTTTGCATTTTGCGAGCTTCCAGGGCTTGCCCGATTCTATCCAAGCCGGATTCAAGAACTCCGGTTTCAACTCCGAATCCCAAACGAAAGTGGCGGGGCTGCTCAAAAAAACGGCCGGGAACCACTCCGGCTGCATAATTCCGCTCCAAAACCCCGGCCAATTCTGACCCGTCCATATTTCCATGGATACGGGGAAATCCGACAATACCGCCGTCCGGTTCCACCCAGGATAATTCCGGCCTCTGCTGAATGAAGCTGTCGACCAGGGCATGATTCCGTCTGATCAACTCCTTGTTTCCCGCTTTAATCGCGTCCAGTTGAGGAAAAACTTGGGCTGCGATTCGCTCCGAGGGAAATGCTTTCTCCACATATACATAATCCATGATGATTCTCAGTTTATCCGCTAATTGTTTCGGGGCCAGAATCCAGCCGCAGCGGAGCCCTCCCAGGCCGAAAACTTTTGTCAAACTGGAGATGACCAGGATATTATCAGCCAGGTGAAAGGATGTCTTTTTGGGGTCTTCGTCCAAAAATTCAAGGTAGACTTCATCCACACAGACTAAGGCGCCATTGCGGGCGGCTATCTCTGCAACCGCAGTTAAGATTTCGGGCGGACATAAAACTCCGGACGGGTTGTGCAGGTTGCTGAGGATGATAAGTTTTGTCCGGGCGGTTACAGCTTGAGCGACAGCTTCCGCATCCAGCGCATACCGGCTGGAAAACCGGCGTTTAACTCTGTGAATTTCACTTCCAAAGGCAGAAGGTACGGCAATCAAAGGTTCATACGCCGGGAATTCCACCAAAGCCGCATCTCCCTCCGAGAGGACAGCCGCGCATATCATAAACAAAGCATTGGAGGTTCCTACGGCCGGAACCACTTGATTTTGTTCCACACCATACCGGTCTGCTGCAGACTGTAATAAAGGCTCATAACCATATCCATTATCCCCGTCCAGCTCAATTTCATCCCACTTGATCGAAACAGCATCCGCAGTTAATCGGGGCATCCCGCTGCTGCATAAATTGATATCCGGCTTGGGGTGGTCTTTCGCCCATTGCATATATTCAATGTCATGAAACTTCATCTTGACTCCTTTGCCTCCTTGAAAAATAGAAAAGCGGAAGCCCTCCCGCTATGATTAAGGATCCTATCGCCGACTTGCCGGGGGATGAAATAAACACATTCATAACTACGGCCGCTGAGATCAGGAAAAAAACAACCGGCACCAAAGGATATCCCCAAGTCTTGTAAGGCCGGCGATGGCGAGGATATTTCTTTCTCAGCACAAGTAAGGCTAAGGCGGTTAAAGCGAAAAAAATCCAATCACCAAAGGTCACATACTGCAATAGCTGACCGTACGTATTCGTGAAAAGCAAAACCGTTACCCACAGGGATTGAAAAAAAATCGAATATACCGGAGTCTTATAACGGGGATGCAGGCGCGCCGCTTGAGGAAAAAACGATTTTTCTTTGGCCATAGCAAAATAAACACGGGGCCCACTCATAATAAATACATTCGTGATACCAAAGGTCGACACAATAATCGCGACAGCTACAAATGCACCTCCCCATCCTCCAGCCATGGCTTCCATGGCATCTGCGGCCAGCCGGGTGGACCCGCTGATTTGCTCTATGCTTAATGCCCGAACAAATACAGTATTGGAAAACACATATACTGTAATCACCACACAGACGCCGGCTATAATGGCCAAGGGAATATTGCGGTCCGGCTTCTTGACTTCCCCCGCCATGAAATTAAGATTTTGCCAACCGCCGTAGGAAAAGAGGACCGGCATCAAAGCCAATCCTATAAGATTGAATACCTTTAAATCAATACCCTGCGGGAAAAGAGGCCCTAATCCCCCTGTGGGGGGCTGAAAGAAAAAAAAGCCGTAACCAATGATCACCACCAAGGCCAAGATCTTAAGCGCCGTAAAAACATTCTGCACAATCGAGCCGGGACGGACTCCGAAAATATTGACCGCAGTCAACATCCAGATAATGGCTGCAGCGATCAAAGAAACCCAAAGGTCATTCATGGGATAAAAATAGCTGATAAAACGGGCACAGGTATATGAGACTGCAGCCAACGCACCGGTTTGAATAGTGCTGAATAAAGTCCATCCGAAAAGAAATCCCACCCAGGGGCGGAAAGCTTTTTCCAGATAAATATACTGGCCGCCCGATTCCGGATACATCGTGCCCAGTTCCGCGAAACACAAGGCTCCCAAAAATGCGATAAATCCCCCCAGCGCCCATACAAAAAGCAACTGTGAGGACGATTGTAAATATTTTGCACTCTCAGCCGGGTTCATAAAGATGCCGGCCCCAATGATCGCCCCGCTGACAATCATACCGGCGTCAAACCAGCCCAGTTTTCGGGCCACATGGTCATTATTGTTTTTATTCATGATCGCACTCGATTTTAAACTGAATGATTGCGCTTCCTCACATTCAATAAAGTATTATACAAAAAATTGGCCTGAACTATTAGTTCAAAATTGACAGCTCCGCTGTCATCCTGAGGATGCATCGGCGCCCGAAGGATCTCAATCTGCTTTGTCCGGATGAGAGGGAACCGATTCTGCGGCTTTTTTCATTGATTTAATGAATGGAGTCGATTTACTGAACTTTTTTTCTCTTTGTCCGTATGTATTCCCTGACAGGAAATGTGATAAAATAATCGACATTTCGCAAAAAAATATGTAAAAATGAGGCGAAACACCCTCAAAACCAAGGAGGAGTTATGAAAAAAACCGTTGTTTTCTTCGGGATCATCCTTATTTTATGCGGAAGCACCCAAATCTGGGCTCAGGAACAGAAAACGGATGCCAAGGCTGCAGAAATTCTGGAAAAGTTAATTGAAGCTCAAGGCGGCCGCAAGGCATTGGCTTCTATTGAAGATATGATTCTATCCGGCTCCATAGAATTGGTCACCATGGGTTTGGACGGGAATGTCACCATGTACCAAAAGGAACCCAACAAAATGCGGATGGATATCGAAATTATGGGCATGGTGATCTCTCAGGCTTTTGACGGGGAAACCGCCTGGATGATGAATCCTCAGACCGGCGCCAATGAAGAGATGCCGGAACAAATGGCTGCGGATATGCGCCGCCAGGCCATGGGAAACGACGCTCTGCTGAATCCGGAAAAATTCGGAATCACTTATTCCTACGAAGGGACGGAAATGGTGGAAGGGAAGGAACACCATGTCCTAAAACAGCATTACTCAGACGGACACACAACCACCATTTTTCTCGACAGTGAAACTTTTTATCCCACTAAAACCAGCGGTATGGCCGTCAACCAAATGGGCATAGAAGTGGAAACCGTAACATTTCAGTCGGACTTTCAAGAAGTTGAGAGTGTGGGCGTGGTCATGCCTTTTTCCATAACGACTTATCAGGAAGAGGAAGAATTCATGACCATGGCGATTGATGATGTCCAGTTTAATACCAACATTGATGATTCCAAATTTGAAATGGACTGATAAAAACACTGACATTTACTTGCGCAATCGTTTTTTTTAGATTATCTTTATCCTATGAAAAACGTCATAAAAATTACGGCTTTTAGTCTGCTTCTCTTTTGGGGACTCAGCTGTGCCGTTAATCCGGTCACCGGAAAACGGGAGCTGATGCTCTTCTCAGAAGAGGGAGAAATCTCGTTGGGACAAGAAACCGACCAGCAAATCCGGCAGCAGTATGGATTGTACGATGACCCGAAATTGACCGCATACATCCGGGACATCGGGGAAACAATGATTCCTTATACGCACCGGCCCCAGCTGGAATACCATTTTGCCGTGCTGGATACGCCTGTCGTAAACGCTTTTGCCGTGCCTGGGGGATATATTTATGTCACCCGTGGGCTGCTGGCTATGATGAATTCTGAAGCGGAACTTGCGGCTGTGATCGGCCATGAACTGGGCCACGTCAACGCCCGCCACAGTATGCGGAAAATGAGCCAGCTCATGCTGGTGCAGGTCGGCCTTGCGGTAGGCAGCGCCATCAGCGAAACAGTCCAGGATCTTTCCGGCCTGACTTCAGTAGGAATTCAGTTGCTGTTTTTAAAATTCAGCCGCGATGACGAGCGGCAGGCTGATCAGCTGGGTGTGGAATATTCACGGGCCGGCCAATATAACCCGGCTAAAATGGCCGATTTTTTTCTGACTCTGCAGGCAATGGGAGATTTATCCGGCGGGCAAAGCCTGCCCGGCTTTCTTTCCACCCATCCCATGTACGATGAACGAATTGAAAACACACGGGGAATGGTCCTCGCCGCCGATTCCGGGCTGCAGATAAAACAGGTTCCTTACCTGCGCCGCATCCAGAATCTGATTTTCGGACCGGATCCCCGGCAGGGATATGTCGAGAACGGCGTGTTTTATCATCCTCAGATGCGGTTTTCCTTCAGCTATCCTGAAGACTGGACCATTCAAAATACACCGGCTCAGGTTACACTGGTTTCTAAAGATGAAAACGCAGCCGTCATTCTGCAGGCCGAAAAAAGTTCGACCGGTCTACGGGAATATGCGGAAAACAAATCCGCCAGCCTGAAGGGAAGCGAATTGCTAAACCAACGCAATATAAATATTAACGGACTTTCATCTTTACAGCAAGTCTACCGTATCACACAAGAAGAACAGGAAGATTTGAATGCCCGCATGACGTTTATCCGAAAAAAACCCTATATTTACACCTTCACAGCGTTGAGCGCCAGCGGAAAATTCAGCCAATACGATTATCAATTCGGGACCATAGCCGGCTCCTTTCAGACTCTGACAGATCCTAAATATATTAACCGCTCTCCCCGCCGGATTAAGCTGATCGAAGCTAACGGGAGGGACAATCTGGACACCATTTTCAGACAAGCCGGAATGAATCAAGAAATATGGCCGCAATTTACGATATTAAACGGTATGCAGGCCGGCCAAACACCGGAAAAAGGTCGAATGATCAAAGTATTGCGCTGACAGCTGCTTATGTTTCTATTTCATCCAGGACCCTGTGAGCCAGGCGCAAGGCCCGCAGCCCTTCTTCACCGCTGACTTTGCGGACATTTTTGTCTTTCAGGCAGCGGAAAAAATTATCCAGCTCTTTTTTCAGCGGTTCTTCTTTTTTTATTTTAACTGTTTTAATATCGGTCTGCCTGCCGTTAAGAGGAAAAACCTTGACTTCCTGGTCAATGTAGTCAATGGAATAATAGGATGTCGGCTCGAAGATTCTCAGATTCCTGACTTTCCCCTGGTGAACCCGGCTTGCAGTTAACGTGGCCACACAGCCGGACTTAAATTCCAGCCGGGCATTGGCGATATCAAATTTTTCCGATAATACATGGATTCCGGAAGAACGTATAACGTCAACATCGTCCTTGATCAAATCTAAAATAATATCGAGATCATGAATCATTAAATCCAGCACTACATTTGTATCCAGGGACCTGGCGGAAAAAGAACCCAGCCTCTGAACCTCTATGAATTTAGGTTCCGAAATTAAATCTTGAAGTTTCTCCACAGCTGGATTGAACCTTTCTAAGTGACCTACCTGGAGAATCAGTCCGTTTTTATTCGCCAAATCCACCAGTTCCTGCCCTTGCTCAACCGTGTCGGTAATGGGCTTCTCCACTAACACGGATTTTCCACTTTCCAGCAGTTTCTTGGTGATGGCATAGTGTTCTGATGTGGGCGCGGCCACGATACCGGCTTCGATGTCATCCAGCATATCTTCGAAATGCTGATAATACGGCACCCGGTGCCGGTTTCCAATCAGCATGGCTTGTTTGAGATCAATATCCGCGACTCCTTTTAAATCCGCGTTTTCCAGATATGACAAAATCCGGGCATGCTGCGTTCCGAGATATCCTACTCCAATAATTCCGACTTTTACTTTATCCATTTTCCTATCCTATCTAACCTGAATTATTCATAAAAAAATTGCGATGTTTTTGCAATTTCTTTTTTATC
>CAYRTV010000116.1:0-7863 GCA_964427225.1 uncultured Eubacteriales bacterium | reverse complement strand
CCGTATCCAGAAAATCCTGGCAGGCGATTTTCTGAAGATCAGTTTCCTCCGGCAGCAGGGTCTCCATATCAATCTGAGGACGATAGGCTAAATACATTCGCAAATGCTCCCGTCCCATGGCTTTTCCCGAGGTTCGGTAAGAATGAATGCGGAAATTGGGATACTGCATCTCGATCCGCCGTTCCACTTCCAATGCCCGGTCATGCTCATCATCAACCAGGTAAATGGCCTCCTCATCGGATTCCGTGCGCATGTCGATGATCAAATCCTTATCCGCCCTGACCGAAGCCATAACCTCGCTCGATTTAACCGCCTCGATATGCATGGCGATAGTTCTTAGAGGAGTGGTTTTGAAATAATAGTCCGGCATCCCCAATTTAGTAAAAAACCATTCCATTTCTTTGCGGACGGATTTTCTGGAAAAATGTTCATGACTGATGATAATATTTTCAATTTCCTGCAATTCCTCTAAGCTCAGAGGAAGCTGGTCGGCGATTTCCTGCAGGCTTTTCATGCTGGCTCCTTTCTTATCTTATCCGGCCGGGATATCTCAGGAAAATCATTTCAATTCTATCCCTGGATAATAAGGATAATGTGAAAAAAATATTATACCATTATTTTTACAGACCTAAAAGTTGTTTTGAGGAATACCGGGTGCTGATATTACATGAAAAGATACATAAACCAGCCGAACAAAACAGCGCCGACAGTCATGATCAGAAATAAGGAAACCGCGTAACGAATTCTTTCCTTTTTATTGTTTCTCCTGATCAAAGCCAAAACGATAGAAACCAAGACCGCATAAAGGACCATAGTGAAAAGATGACTTTGAAAAATCATGGTTTTTTTCCATTAAGAATATCAAAAGCATCCAGCGCGACAAGATAATTCAGGAGACCCGCCCCAGCTATATACGTGGTGCCGAACTCGAAGGTCGTGCTTTCCAGCTGTCCGGTCCCGAAGGAAAATAACTTGGAAATGAAAAAAAGCGCCCCGTAGCCCAAATCACTGAAAAAAGCGAGGAGAGTTAAGGGATTTTCGGTTTGGAGGGAATAAACTTTCCCCCCCATTATAAGCCCCATCGCCGCCATCGCTGTGATACAGGCAAAGAAGATTCCGGCCCGTTTATGTTTTCCAGCTACAGCATGGCCCAAGCCGGGAATAAACCACCCCGCCGCCACAGCAGAAACCGCTTTTATTTTCATAATAAAGGCATAATAATGCAATCCGAATTCAAAAGCAAGCCGGAGAAAGCGGGATATGCTATAATACATTGCTTCCATGTCGGGTCGCAAACTAAAACCGGTTATCGGGCTTGAAATCCATGCTCAGTTGTTAACCAAGAGCAAACTCTTCTGCGGCTGCAGCTGCGATTCCGGGGCCGCTCCCAACACTTCGACTTGTCCGGTCTGCTTGGGACTGCCGGGGGCTTTGCCGGTACTAAACCGGACGGCCCATAAAATGGCCGTATGGACAGCGGCTGCTCTGCAGGCAAAAATCAATCCGGTTTCATATTTTGACCGGAAAAATTATTTTTATCCCGATCTCC
Source organism: uncultured Eubacteriales bacterium (assembly GCA_964427225.1). GTDB lineage: Bacteria > Acidobacteriota > Aminicenantia > Aminicenantales > Aminicenantaceae > CAYRTV01. The sequence continues at coordinate 6,314 of CAYRTV010000116.1, read as the reverse complement.
CCAAAGGGTATCAAATCACTCAGCAGCGAATACCTCTAGCCATAAATGGAAAACTGCAGCTGATCTCACGGCAATCCATTTCCGTTGGAATTCAGCGGCTCCATTTGGAAGAAGATGCCGGAAAGTCGGCTCACATGCAAAATGGAAACGGCCGCAACCTGAGTTTGATTGACTTTAACCGGAGCGGAGTGCCCCTTATCGAAATCGTCACCCGCCCGGAACTCCGATCTTCCGATGAAGCCGTGTCCTTTTTGAAACAGATTCGGGCTCTCTTGATTTACCTGGGAGTCTGTGACGGTAATATGCAGGCAGGCAGCCTTCGCTGCGACGCCAACCTTTCTCTGTATCATGCCCATTCCGGCCAAGCCGGCATTAAAAGTGAAATCAAAAATCTAAATTCCTTCCGTTTTCTTAAAAAAGCACTGGATTTTGAAATCAAACGGCAAAACCGTATTTTAAAACAAGGCCAAAAGCCGGCGGAGGAAACCCGCTACTGGGATGAAAAGCAGCGGCGGACCCGGATGATGCGGAAAAAAGAAAAGCATGCGGATTATCGTTTTTTTCCTGAGCCGGATATTCCTCCGCTTAAAACCCCGCCGGAACTCATCCGGCAGATTACGGCCCGGCTTCCGGAACGTCCGTTTGACCGCTGGCAGCGTTATATCCGCACATACCGTTTATTAGAGGAAATTGCATATACTTTAGTGTTCGATAAAAAGCTGGGAGATTATTTTGATGCTGTCAAAAAGGAAACAGAGGCAGCTGAAGCCGCGGCCCATTGGATTACCGGAGAAGTTCTGTATCATTCCAGGAAAAACCGATCCGGACAGGATCCGTTTCCGGTGCCGCCACCCCATCTGGCCGAATTGATCCGCCTGGTTGAGGACGGCCGCATATCGATCCGGACCGCAAAGAACCGGATTCTTCCGGCTATGATCTCCACCGGAGACAATGCCGCAGCCGTCACTGAAAAATTAGGTTTGGAACAGATGTCAGAATCCGGACAGCTGAAGGCTGTCATTCATGAAATCATTCAAGCCTATCCAAAACAGGTTCAGCAGTACCGCAGCGGTAAAACCCGGATTTTAGACTTTTTCATAGGGAAAGCAATGGCGGCAACTGAGGGAAGGGCGGAACCGAAAAAAACGAAATGCCTTTTCAAGCAGGCTTTAGAGAGATATAATGATAAACCTCCATAAAATCGGCAGGCGGATCCGGAAACAAACCGAATCCGGAATGAAGCAGAATGATTGAAGTCTATCATCTTTGGAAGCAGTACCAAAAGCCGAAATGGGCTTTGTCCGACGTAACCTTCACCATAGAGGAAGGTGATTTTTGCTTTGTGACCGGTCCCAGCGGTTCGGGAAAAACGACACTATTGAAAATCCTCTTCCGGCAGCTTCTGCCGACCCAAGGGCAAATCATCATCGGCCGGCGCAATATTCTCCGCATCCCCGATCATAAAATCTATGTCTTGCGCAGAACCATGGGAATTGTTTTTCAGGATTTCCGTCTTGTTTTTCACAAAAAAGTATTCGACAACGTTGCGGTTGTCTTGCAAGTATTGGGAATCCCCCGTAAAGAAATCCGGCGGCGGGTTTTCAATGCCCTGCAGATGGTCAACCTGCAGCACAAAATGTGGGATTACCCGTCTCAACTGTCTTACGGAGAACAGCAACGGGTTGCGATTGCACGGGCTGTTGTCAACCACCCTAACATTATTCTGGCGGACGAGCCCACTGGAAATCTGGACACGGAACTGGCATTTGAAATCATGAGTTTGTTTAAAGAGATCAACCGCAGGGGGGCTACTGTCATTATCTGCACCCATGACCGGGAACTGATCCGCCATTTCGGCGAAAAAATTTTGTTCTTATACAAGGGAAAACTGCTGCGAAAGGAAATACTCTGATTATTCAATTCATAAAATATTTTGTGCAGGAAATCCTGAATAATATCTGGCAATTCAGAACAAGGAATATATTTTCCATCACCATTATTTCTCTTTCCTTTCTTATTTTAGGCATTTTTCTCTCCCTCTCTAACAATTTCCAATATCTGGCAAGACAAATATCCCAGAATATGGCGGCGGTGGTTTTTTTAGAGCGGGATGCCACTCCGGAAGAGATCAACTCCGTGCGCACATTGCTGGAGGGCAGCGATAAAATCAGTTCTGTCGAGTTTATTGACAAAAACGCCGCCATGAATCAATTCCGCGAAAAATTTCCGGAACTCGAGAACATTGTCGACAGCCTGGAAGATAATCCGTTCCCCCCTACCTATGAAGCGGTTATTAAAGATCATTTCATTTCCAGTGAATCTACTCTGAGTTTCCTCAGCAACCTGCGGTCTTTTCCCGGAATCGATGAAGTGCAATTTCACCGGGACTGGGTGGAAAAGGTGAAGTCTTTCGGCCGCCTGACCCGGGCCGTCGGTTTGTTTCTCGGAGGAATACTGATAATGGCATCATTTTTTATTATCTCCAATGTCATCCGGCTGAATGTTTTTGCCCGGAAAGACGAAATCGAAATCCTCCGGTTGACGGGAGCCTCCAACATGTTTATCCGCATACCCTTTCTGATGGAGGGTATCATCATGGGAGCGGTGGGAGGATTATTGTCTCTTCTGATCCTTCTAATCCTGATAAAGATATTTCCGGTTTATCTGGGGGCTGATATTGGTGCGATTTCCGAATTCATCCATTTTCGTCCTCTGACAGCCTCTCAAGTCATTTCCATTCTTCTAGTCGGTGCCGGTATCGGAGTTTTAGGCAGCATCTCCAGTCTTTCCAAGTTTCTTAAAACGTAACTCCTGAAATCCAAAAACCGTGCATTCAATCCTTACTCTTCACCCTTTGCTTGTCCCAGGCGCCCGATTGACATAATTTGTTGCTTGTCTTACAATTCCAACACAATGGCAACAGTTGGGCAAGAACTTAAAAGAGAACGCGAACTTAGAGGCATAAGCCTGAAAGAAATCGCGGATTCCACCAAAATAAATATGCGGTTTCTGCGGGCCTTGGAAAATGACCAGATGGATTTTCTTCCAGGCGAATTTTTCACCAAAGGCATTATTCGAACCTATGCAGATTATATCGGATTGGAATCGGATAAAATTCTGGATTCGTATTATGAAACCGCCCGCATGGAGGAAGCGGGAGAGGGGGAGGAAAAGGAAACGGAGGCTGAAACTGAGACCGAGGCCAAGAACCGTAAAATCATTCAATCCACTGCCTGGATCATTTTCATATTTGCCGTAATGCTGGTCATTTATCTCTTTTTTAAAGACAGGTTGTTTCCGCCTCAAGACCAGCAGGTCATCATCCCGTCAGTAACAGAAATCTATCCCTCCGCACCGCCTGATCTTCTCACACAAGCGGAAGCGGAAGGCATTCATTTAGATATTCTTTTTGAAGAATTAACCTGGATTCGGCTGTATGCCGATGGAGAACTGATCCTGGATGGACTGCAGCCGGCCGGCAAACAAACCACTGTTCATGCTTCCGAACTTATCCGCATTGACACGGGAAACGCCGGCGGAATCACTCACTTTATTAACGGACATGCTGGAAAAAGCCTGGGTGAATCCGGAGAAGTGGTGAGCAACATCCGTCTGACCCCGGACAATCTAAAAAAGTTCTTAAAAGATAAAAAACGATAATTCAGATCAAAGTAACCGCTTATGAGTGATTCAAAGAAAAAAGGATCCCGGGTCATCGGAGCCATGATTCTTCTCCTCATCGTTCTCTTTTTCGCCATTGAGTCCATTGTCCGGCAAACCCGGCAAATCTCTCCCGCCTCGGTGATGAACATCCTGCTTTCATCCCTGCAAATTATTGTTTTACTATTATTTTTGATTCTTCTGTTTGTCCTCGGCCGGAACCTGGTTAAGCTGTATTTGGAAAGAAAACGCAAAGTCGTCGGCTCCAAATTCAAGACCAAGCTGCTGCTTTTTTTCATATCCCTTTCTCTTATTCCGACTCTTCTGCTTTATGTCTTTGCCAGCGATTTAATCAGTCGAAATATTGAACAATGGTTTAAAACACCCATCGACCGCATCCTAGCGGACACCAAAAGCCTGACCGATGGTTTCTATAAGAACAGCGAAGACATCACTCTGCATTACGCCCGTCAGCTTAGCCGGGCTATTCAGACAGGACAACTGGCTGATCCGAATGAAAGAGGTCCTCTGATCGATTTCGTACGGAATAAACTGAAAGAATACCAACTGGATGAAATCAGCATATTTCTGGATGAAGAAGAGCTCTTTTCTTTGATGAATCCCGATTTACCCCTGCAGTATTACCGGAACATGAACCGGAATTATATCAAACGCGCTCACCTGGGGGAAGTATTCAGCACCATTGATTCCATGGGAAGCGGTGAAATGATTCGGCGGGGAATATCTTTTTCACTCCCCGCTAAAGGCAATCTGCTGGTTGTCGCCGGAAAATTTCTGCCGCAAAATTATTCTCAAAAGATCAACAACATCACAGCATACGTCAACCGCTATCAGCAGCTCAAAATTCAAAAAAACCCGGTTAATACATTTTATTTGATGACCTTGGCTTTCATCACACTGCTGATTGTCTTTGCCGCCAGCTGGATCGGTTTCCATTTGGCAAAAAGCATCACCGTTCCCATAGAAAAACTGGCGCACGCCACCAGAGAAGTATCCCGGGGCAATCTGAACGTCAGGGTTGAGGACCCGGTTTCAGATGAACTTGGCCTGCTGATTGAATCCTTCAACCAAATGATCTCCGACCTGCAGGAAAGCCGGCAGAATATCGATCAAAAAACAGAGGAACTGGAGGCGCGTAAACATTATATCGAAACCGTTCTGAACAACATCACCACCGGAGTCCTCACTATAAACGCTCAAAATGTAATCACCACCATCAATCCCACAGCCAAAGAAATGCTGGGATTAAATCAATCAAATCCTGAAGGGCACAGCTTCCGCGAAGTCCTTAAGGCGCCCCGTTACCAGGAAATTGTGCTCAGTATAGAAAAGGGATTGAACAGCCGGTTCCCCCTATCCGACAGGGAGATTAAAATTCAATTCGATCATCACAGTTATACCCTGGCATTGACCATTTCGCCTTTTCAGCCGAGCGGCGAGCATCCGTCCGGCTTGATTGTGGTGCTGGACAATCTGACCCAATTGATAAAAGCACAGAAGATCGCCGCTTGGAAAGAAGTCGCGCAGCGCGTCGCCCATGAAATTAAAAACCCTCTCACCCCGATTCAATTGTCCGCGGAGCGGATCAATAAACGGATTAATCAGAATTCTCATCCCGATCCTGCCATCACGGAAGGAACCAAAACCATCATTCAAGAAGCCGGAGCAATAAAAAATCTGGTGGATGAATTTTCCAATTTCGCACGCATGCCCAAAGTCCGCCTGCAGCCGACGAATATCCATGAGATTATTCAGCAAACCATTAATCCCTTTAAAGGGATTTTTTCTGATATTGAATTTAACCTTCGCTTTGACAGCACCGTTCCCGGAACGATTAAATGTGACCCGGAACAGATGCGCCGCGCATTTACCAATATTATTGACAATGCCATCGACGCTATGAACAAGAAAGGCACCATAACCATACAAACGCATTATAACGATCAGCAAAAAAAAATACGGATTGAGATTTCCGACACCGGACCGGGAGTCCCGGACCAGGACAAGCAAAAACTGTTTTTACCGCATTTCTCAACTAAAAAGAAAGGCACCGGTTTGGGGTTGGCCATCGTGAATCAAATCATCAGTGAACATAATGGAATCGTTGAAATTGCGGATAACAAACCGATGGGAGCGAAATTTATTATTCAGGTACCGATATGAGTAAAGAAAAAATATTAATCATTGACGATGAATCCGGCATCCGTTCATCCCTTAAGGGAATACTGGAGGATGAAGGATATTCAGTTAAAACCACGGAAAGCGGAGAAACCGGGCTGCATCTGGTCCGGAATGAAAATTTTGATCTGGTCTTTTTGGACATCTGGCTGCCGGAAATGAACGGGATTGACGTGCTGGAAAAAATAAAACAATTGGAAGAGAATGTCCAGGTGGTGATGATCACCGGACACGGCTCGGTCGAAGCAGCCGTCAAGTCGACCAAACTGGGCGCCTTTAATTTTCTAGAAAAACCGCTGTCTCTGGAGAAAGTTGTCTTGACGGCCAAAAATGCCTTGAAACAAAAAAACCTCGAAGAAGAAAATATTTTGCTGCGCGAAAAAATCACAGGCCGGGCGCAATTGATCGGGCAAAGCCCGGCCGTAAAAAAGATCAGAAATCAAATAAAAACCGCC
>CAYRTV010000115.1:0-7948 GCA_964427225.1 uncultured Eubacteriales bacterium | reverse complement strand
GGCTCATTTCAATTTCCGCATCAGTTTCATCCGGATATCCCAGCATAAAAAACGCCGACCATTTCTGATTCATCCGGTTGAGGATTTCCGCGCCGCGTTTGATTTGATTCAGAGTGATGTTTTTATTGGTTTCATACAGCAAACGCTGGCTTCCGGTTTCAATTCCGATTTTGAGGTTGTTCATACCGGTCTGCCGCATGCGCTCGATTATCTTCTCATCCACCAGTTCAATGCGGGTCAAGCATTCCCAATTGATTGTTAATTTTCTTTTTTCCAGTTTGCTGCAGAAATCCAGCACCCGCTTACGGCTGAGGGTAAACGTATCATCCTTAAAATAGATATTCCTGGTTTTAAAACGATCCACCAGGTGCTCAATCTCATCTACGATACGGGAAACAGATCGATAGCGGACCCGGCGCTCCCAGATGCTCGAACAGAAAGCACAGTTGAAAGGACAGCCGCGGCTGGTCATGATCATGCTGAAATCATCCGGGCGGTATGTTTCTTTGCGAAACAGGGAATCCCTGTCCGGAAACGGCATGTCATCCAGGTTTTTTATCAGCGGCCGTCCGGGAGTGCGGGTTATGTCTCCATCTTTATTCCGAAAAGCGATTCCCCGGATTTTTCCCATTCCGCATCCGCCCTGTTCCAAACACCGGGCCAGTTCCGCAAAAGTCTCTTCCCCTTCACCCAGCACAACCAGATCGGCGCCGGTTTTCTTTAGAGATGATTTATACAGTATGGATGGGTGAGCTCCTCCCAAAACGACCGGGACATCGGGAAATATCCTTTTTGCCATGCGGGTCAGGTTTTCCACGGCTCCCATTTTTGTGGAAAGAAAAGTGATCCCGATTAAATCCGGCTGAAAATCGCGCACGACCGTTTCCACTTCCTTCCAAATAGGATGATTCAGGTCTTCTATTCCCTCCAAATATTTATGAAAAACATTGAGGAGAGCCGTTGATGTCATAGGGACCGGGGTCCGGCCGTGGTCGACATCATAAATTAAGACATCATGGCCGTCCCGTTTTAAATAAGCAGAAAGAGCACCCAGAGCGTAAGGGAAAAAGAACCGGTAAAATCCCATGAACCGCGCAAAAGGGGGATCAATCAATAATATTCGCATACATTCTCCTCAAACTAAACGTGAATTTTACCTCTTGCCCCGGGAAAAATCAAGGCAGCTCAAGGTCGATTGACTTAAGTCAGTGAAGCGGATATTATAAGCTTTGATTTTCAGGCAAGTATCTGTCACCGGAGACTGAAAAAACGGCACAACAAAGGTCAAGTCAATGAAAAAAATGAAACTCCATACCAAAATCTTCCTTGGTCTGCTGCTGGGAATCGTAGCCGGACTCATATTTGGTGAAGATGTGCTGATTATTGAACCGGTGGGTACCATTTTTATCCGCCTCATCACTATGATTGTGATTCCGCTGGTTTTTGTCTCTTTGATGCTGGGAACGGCGAGCCTGGGCGATGTCCGTAAATTAGGGCGTATCGGAGCAAAAACCGCCATATATTTTGTTGTCACCACCATCATTGCCATCGTGATCGGGCTGTTCCTGGCGAATGTAATAAAGCCCGGTGAAGGTTTGGACGAAAGCGTGAAGAACCAGCTTTACCAGAACTACCAGGAAACCGCCGAGACCGGCCTCCAGCGCGTCGAAGAAAAACCGAGCATCAAAGAAATCCTGATCAATATCGTCCCCACCAACCCCGTATCCGCATTTATCGAAGCCAATATGCTGCAAATCATATTCATGGCGCTGCTTTTCGGAGTCGTGCTGACACTCATCAGTGCGGAAAAATCTGAAATCATCATCAAGCTTCTGGATGGAGTCAATGATATCTTTATCCAGGTGGTTCACGTGGTCATGAAGCTGGCCCCGTACGGAGTCCTGGCTCTCAGCGCCGCGGTCATCGGCCAGTACGGGACGGATATTCTGGTGACTCTCATGAAGTATTTTCTGGTTGTTTTAGGGGGCCTTGTTTTTTATACCCTGACCGTGAACAGCTTTTTTGTCAGTGTTCTGGGACACACCAATCCGCTGACCTTTTTCAAGGCCGTCAAAGAAGCCACCGTAATCGCCTTTTCCACTTCCAGCTCCATGGCGACCCTGCCGGTCGCTATGGAAAATGTGGAAAGCCTGGGTGTCCGGCGGGAATACTCCAGTTTCGTTATCCCGTTAGGCGCGACCATAAATATGGACGGAACCGCCCTGTACCAGGGAGTTTCTGCGGTCTTTATCGCCCAGATTTATGGAATTGAACTGGGACTGACCGGCCAGGTCACGATCATCCTGATGGCGGTCCTGTCCTCCATCGGCGCCGCCGGAGTTCCTATGGCCGGCATTATCGCCCTGGCTTTGGTGCTGAAGCAACTGGGTATTCCCATGGAAGGAATCGCGTTGATCCTGGGTGTGGAACGCCTGCTTGATATGGTCCGGACCAGCACAAATGTCATTGGAAATATGGCTTGCTCCATTGTCATTCAGGAATTGGAGGAAAAGCCTTCCCAATGAAAAAAAAGTTTTATTGGGGGAGGCTGCTGCGCCTTTTCCATCACTACCGGAAAAAACACACCGTGCTGCCGTATATGCCCATCCGGCTGTGGGTTGAGCTGACCAGTCACTGCAATTATCGCTGCGGCATGTGCCCGAATAAAGATTTGCCTTCAGCCGAAAAGGGATTTATGGACTTCGGTTTATTCCGGAAAATCATCGATGAAGCCGCAGAGTTCGCTTTTGAAACCAATATCGCTCACCGCGGAGAATCCCTCATGCATCGCCACATCGCGGACATGACCCGATATGCGGCCCGGAAAGGATTATTCACCCGCCTTCACACCAACGGATCTTTGCTGGATGAACAGATGTCCCGCCGGCTCGTTACAGCCGGTCTCAACCGGATTTCCTTTTCCTTCGATGGTTTCGACAAGGAAACCTACGAAAAGATAAGAACGGGCGGAAACTTTGACAAAACCGTCACGAATATTCAGCGGTTTCTAGAAATAAAAAAAGAATCCCGCAGCCGCCGGCCCGCCGTTGCCATTGAAGTCATCAATCTGAATCAATATTCCGGTTCGGATCTGGAAAAGAAGAAGAATTCTTTTCTCCGGCGGTTCGAACATCTTCCCCTGGACGATTTTATCATGAAGAACCCCCACAACTGGGCAGGCCGGCTGGAGGGACACCGGGATACCCGGCATTACTGTATCTGCCCCTTTCCCTGGAATGCTTTGGTGATTTTTTGGAATGGAGATGCCTTCCCCTGCCCGCAGGACTTTTTCGGTGATTATAAGCTCGGCAATGCCGCCCGAATGACACTGCGGGAGATCTGGAATAGTCCCCAGATGGTCAGCTTACGAAAAAAACTGGCGGACGGGGCGGTCGAAGATATCTCCACCTGCAGTCAATGCGACCGGCTCCGCCGGGAAAGCTTTTTGGGTGTTCCCAAGGAATATCTCTGGAAATTTATCGCCAAAAAAATGCCTTGATAATTGACATCAGGCCGGACAAATGGTCATAATAGCGTCATGGACAGCAAATTCAAAGCCAGCCTGCAGAAAAAAATGATCGATGAGGAGAGCTCAGCCTCATCCAAGTATTCAGCCCTGGTTATTGGAAGCAAGAGCCTGTGGTTTTTGCTCAAATATGAATTGATCATGCTGGGATGTTCGTGGATTCCCGGAGCTTTGGGCTACTTTCTGCGTAAAATTTTTTATCCTCGGGTGTTAAAGGCAGTCGGCCGGGGTGTGGTCTTCGGTCGAAATGTCACCCTCCGGCATCCCCACAAAATCAGTATCGGAAATAACAGTGTTATCGACGACAATGCCGTCCTTGACGCAAAGGGAGAAAACAACCGGGGAATACACATCGGTCAAAATGTATATATCGGCCGCAATACCATTCTTAGCTGCAAGGAAGGCTCCATCTCCTTAAATGACTATTGCAATATTTCCGCCAACTGTTCGCTGCTTTCAGAAACGGAAATCAAGCTGGGAAAGTATTGTTTTCTGGCCGGCAACTGTTATTTGGTCGCCGGAGGCAACCATAGTTTCAAACAGCTGGATACACCGATCATGTTCCAGCCCTCTTTCTCCCGCGGCGGAATTAGCATTGACCAGGATGTTTGGCTGGGCGCCGGTGTCATTGTTTTGGATGGCTGCCGGATTGGCAAGGGGTGCGTCATGGGCGCCGGTGCTGTGGTCACCGAATCCATTCCTTCTTATTCCATCGCGGTAGGGATGCCTGCCCGCAGAATTAAGGACCGGGCCGAAATCTTAGATAATCCAAGGTCCTGAGAGTCCAGCCATAGATTGACACCCCCCCTGAAATTGCGTTATAAATACTTGCCTTCACATGAATTCCTTTCAGTCCGGAATTCTCGTGCAGGCAGGACTGGGAATCCGGTACGGAGACAATGATGGATAAACACGGTATTCTTGCTTTGCTTTGTATGTTAACAGCGGGAGTGCTGTGTCTCGGAAACGGAGCTATCCCTGTCATTTATCTTCAGGAAACACCTCATACGACCCTGGAGGGAGATCAAATCAGTCCTGCGCTTGCTTTTAATGGTGACGGCCACTACATGCTGACCTGGGTCAGCATTCCCCAGGATGACGGCCTCCCCGGAGTATACGCCCGTTTGTTTTATCAAAACGGATACCCCATCGGTCCGGAATTTCAGGTCAATACCTTTTGGAATCCGGTTGAGTATCCGGCCGCCGCCGGAAGCCCGGCCGGTTTTGTCGCCGCTTGGGGGAGCCATTGGAAAGAAGGAGGTGTTTCAGGGGCTGTAACCGCCCGGCTTTTCAGTCCCTGGGGAGATCCCCTGGGAGACGAATTCCGAGTCAATGAGTACGCTTGGGATTTTCAAGGAAATCCGGATGTCGCCATGGATGCGCAAGGCCGCTTTATTATCACTTGGCAAAGCTGGGAACAAGACGGTGATGGATATGGAGTCTTTGCCCGGATTTTCAACAGCAATGGAGATCCTGCCGGCTCGGAATTCCAGGTCCCTTCCTCTTCCCTGGGTCACCAGGACCAACCGGCTGTGGCCGCGGCCGCTGACGGAAGATTCATCATTATTTGGAGAAGTTATTGGCAGGAAACCGGACAGAATGGTATTTTCGGTCAGCGTTTCGACCGGTTCGGCAACCGTCTGGGTCCTGAATTTCAAGCCAATTTCACTACCCTCGGGACAGCAGAAAGCCCAGATATTGATACAGACAGCGCAGGAAATTTTTATATCACCTGGCATCACAACCGTCTGGATGATGCCGGTTATGATGTTTATGTCCGGACGTTTAATGCCACCGGCACCTTGATAAGCCAAGAGACACGTGCCAATTCCAGCACAGAAGGAATGCAGGTGTTTCCTGTTTTAAGCTGCCACGCCGACGGACAATTTCTGGTCTGCTGGCTGGACCGTCCCGGCTCAGAGATCTCCCGGATAACCGCCCGGACATTTGATCGGTACGGGCAACCTATATCCGAAGAGTTTATCACCTCCTCATCACAAGCCGGTTTGCGGGAATATCCGGCTGCGGTATTGATCGGCTTAAATAATATGGTTTTCGCCTGGCAGGAGTCTGGCACTCACTCAGCCGGTTGGGATCTGGTGCAGACATTAACATCTCCGCGCAATGTCATATTTCCGGAAAGAGCCAGGCCGCTGCAGAAAAAAAACAATGCGACTAAAAATCCTATTCACGATTTGCCTGAGCGCCATCCTGTTTCCCCCGGACGCTGATCCCGGAGTTAAGAATCAGGATTATCGCATCAGTCCTTATTTTAACGAACATTCCTGCTTGCAGACACTTCATCTCCCTTCTCCGGAAACATCCGTCGGCTGCCAATCGCAGCCCCGCATCAAAAATGACCGCAACGGACTGCCCTGGATTGTGTGGAGGAAAAGAACTCAGCAGGAATGGGATATCCGGCTGGGACAAATACATTCAGGAGACCTCACTAATGAGATCTCCGTTGCCGCCGGCTTTCCCGGACGGCACTCCTCTCCGGATTTGGACTTTTCTGCGGGGAATAAGCCTTGGATTGCCTGGATAAACCAGACCGGGGGAACTTGGCGCCTGCTGGCCCAAAATGCGGCGGATTCACAGACTTGGGAAATTACGACCTCCCGTAAACCGGTCTTCACCCCGGATATCATCGGAGACCGGAATGGCCGGATTTGGATATTTTGGACCGGCGCCGAATCCGGTTATGATCAAATTTTCTCCTCTTTTTGGGAATATGGTGAATGGAGCCGGCCGCAATGTCTCACTCCGGATGCTTCCATCCCTCATTTTCATCCGGCCGCGACTCTAACAGCGGCAGGCCGTCCTATGGTGGTATGGAGCGCCTTTGACGGGGCCGATTATCGTCTATATACCAGATCCTGGACAGGTTCCGGCTGGGATGAAATAGTCCCATTGCCGCATGCTCCCGGCACCTCCGACGCAGAACCGGCCTCACTTCTGCTGGGTGAATCCATTCCGGTGGTGGTATGGACCCGCTCGGGACCAGCGGGCAGTCAGATATTCCTCAGTTACCAAATCGGAGCAGATTGGTCTCCCCCCATCCGCCTGACTGATTATAACAGCCCGGGGCGGCATCCGGTTTTGGCCTCCGCTCATGATCAACTGGCTGTCATGTGGGAAAACCGGCAAGGATTTGTGATCCAAAAATTTACTTTTTCCGAACTTCTGGAAAAACCGGTCCCGCTGGATTTTACTGTTTCCCCTCTTGCTCCAGCATTTTTGATAGAGAATAAATTTATCGCTTTCGGCGACAGCATCACTTATGGTTCCACCAACGGCCCCCGCATGGGGAAAGGGTACCCTCCCCGTTTGCAGATTCTGCTTGAGCAAATATTCATTTACCCTTATGTGGCCAACAAAGGATTGCCGGGGGAACCAACCTGGCATGCCCTGGGACGAATCCAGAGTGTCCTTACCCATGAAATGGCGCGCTCTTTGCTCCTCATGGAAGGAACCAATGATGTCAGCGTGCAGACCTATTCACTGGATGCTACAGTCTTCAATCTAGAGCAAATGATATTCAATGCGGAAGAATACGGAACTTTTCCCTTGCTTTCAACCATCATTCCCCGTGCCCGCAGCCGCTGGACCACCTCAGCCCGGGTGAGGACGCTTGAACTCAATGAAAAGATCATCCAATTGGCGGACGATCTCAATATAATGCTGGTTGACAATTATTCCGCCTTTATTCAATACCCGTTTGAAAATGGCGGATACGAAGCTTTGATCAGCGACGACAATCTCCATCCTAACGACACCGGCTATCAGATTATGGCGGAAACCTGGTACGACAGCATCCGCTTTATTCCATATCCTCCGGAAAACATAACAGCTCTCCGCATGTATCGGGACCGGAAGGTTCGCTTACGCTGGGCAGAGAATCCCAAGAATGATCCGAATGCCGGAATTACGCATTACCGGATATTACGGCGCCTGAAAGACAGTCAATCCGGCTTTTATCCCGTCGGTGTCGCTCTGGCGTCTCAAAACGAGTATACCGATAACGCCATTTCCTTAGAAACTGACTATGTCTATGCTATGCGTGCTATGAACAGCGAAGGGATTGAAGGCCCGCCGTCCGCTCCGGTGACACCGGTCCGCGGAGATCCCTTCCCTCCCATCAATGTGGCTGTAGAAACCGCTGTCAACCGCGCTTTCTTATACCGGGAAGTTATCAACCGGATTTCCTGGAATACCAATCCGCAAAATCAAGGGCTGTTCTCCATTTCAGAATATAGAATATACCGGAAACAATCCGGCGAGGAGGACGACCGCTTTGCTTTAATCGGAGAGGTCGCTGCCGGAACGGGTTATTTTCTTGACCGTAATCTTACCAGTGAAGAAACAGCGGAAAATTATGTATACGGCATCAGCGCAGTCACACAGAATGGTATTGAAGGAATT
>CAYRTV010000114.1:0-7952 GCA_964427225.1 uncultured Eubacteriales bacterium | reverse complement strand
GCGCAAAAAATGAAAGAGGAAGGGAAAAACGTCTGCGGAGTTATCGGCTTGGATATGCTCGGCAATATGGAGGGCGGCAACGGATTCATCGAAAACCGTAAAATCCGGGTTTTTTCTTCCGGGCCCGATGATTCGCTATCCCGGTGTTTAGCCCGCTATGCGAAACGGACCGGGGAGTATTATTCGCCTGAAACTGAAGTTCAATTGATCTTCCGGGCAGACCGGTTCGGACGGGGAGGAGACCATACTCCTTTTGTGCTGGAAGGATGGCCGGGAGTCCGTATTATGGAAGCCAATGAGAATTACGGCCATCAGCACACAGTCAAAGATATTTTAGATAATATGTCCCTGGACTACTGCACCCGGAATATCCGCATGGTATCCTCCATTCTAGGGTCGCTGGCAGCCGCCCCGCCCTCTCCCGTGGTCGTGAATGAAAGGGGACAGCCGTTGCTGGGACGGGGTGACAGCGGATATGACGCTTTCCTAAGCTGGAACAAGGTCCAAGCGGATGATCTTGCCGGATACAGGATTTATTGGAGGAAAACATCCACTCCTTTTTGGGAACATTCTGCTGAAGCCGGCCTGGAAACGGAATTCCTGCTCAAAAATATCAGCATCGATGAATATGTTTTCGGCGTAAGCGCTTTAGATAAAAACGGGTTTGAAAGTATGATTTCGCCTTATGTTATGCCGCCCCGGCAGAAAAGGAGCTATGCAATCCGTTAGTACATAATTTCATCGACGGAGTTAGGGTCCAGGGAGCGTTTCGTGTCCGGCCGGCGTTCAGCGGACCATGAGACCGTATCGTCGGTTCCGGATTTTCGAGCAGTGCCTTTAATTCGGTTGCCGGAAACGTGTCCCTCAAAATCCCAGGTCACTCCGGAATAATGCAAAGAAAAAGAAAGGGTGTTCCCGGTCAAAGTGACATTATGAAGCTCAATTTTATCTCCTTCGATCAACGCATGCCCTTGCGGAAATTGGAAAACCTGCTGAAATTGAACCTGAACCGGCTGTGTTTCCCTTTCGGCGAGAAGAAGGGCTGAATCCCAAATCCCCGAGACATTGTTCGGTATCACCCAGTAATAAAGCATATGCATTTCATCGTCAGCCCAGACTTGGATGGATTTATCCGCCAGCCATTCATCCATGTCAAAATCATGCGAAATGATCCGGGTTCCAGGCTTGAGTTCCCGCAGCAGCTTGGGACGAAGGCGTATATTAACAGAGGGAAGTAAATATAAGGTCATGACAGTCGCCCCCTGAATATCCGTTTCGAACAGATCTTTTTGATGGAATTCAACTTTATTTTCAACTCCCGCCGCCTTGGCATTTTCCCGGCTTTCCTGAATCCTTTCCGAATCAAGGTCGACACCGACACCCCGAATCCCGTATAGACGCGCCGCTGTGTTCAGGATACGCCCATCGCCGCAGCCTAAATCATAGAGGATATCACCCGGCTCTATTGCCGCTATCCGCAGCATTTCCTCCACCACCGGCATTGGAGTGGGGAGATAGGGGACATCCAGGTTTTTTTCCTGACAATAAGCAGTGAAGGATAAAAAAATAAATAAAATTAGCCCAAATAAAGTAATATGTTTTCTCGGCATCGGCCCCTCGTAATATAAATTTTTATAAAAATATCATATCATTCAATTCACGTTTTTGTCCATTTAGCCTATTGGGAGGCATAATAATCCCTGCAATACGGGAGAACCGGAATATCCGGGTCAGGTCAGGCGAAAGGCTGATCGATAGCGGGACTGGGTTGCGAAAAATACTTGGGCCCGGTTTCCGTCACATGAAAACAGTCTTCGATCCGGATTCCGAATTCACCCGGCATGACCAGCATGGGTTCATTACTGAAGCACATCCCCGCTTCCATCGGTCGTTTATTGCCTTTGACTAAATTGATCCACTCATGGCCGTCCAGCCCAATGCCGTGCCCGGTCCGGTGGGGACAGCCTGGGAGCTTATATCCGCCGGGAAAACCATAATCCTTATAAACCCTGCGCGCCGCCGCATCCACTTCTTCACAGGGGACACCTAAACCGGATCTGGCAAAAGCCGCAGTTTGGGCTTTTTTAGCCAGATTCCACATCTCAATCTGTCTTTGGCTGGGTTCCCCAAACACAATAGTGCGGCTGATGTCAGACCTATAGCCATCAACACCGCAGCCTCCGTCCATCAGGATAATAGCACCCTCTTTGACTTCATACGGGATGACGCTGCCATGGGGATTAGCGGATGCTTCCGCTATTTGGGCTCCGACCCCTCCGGAAACGCCCAAAGCCTTGTGAGCCCGGGCGGAAATAGCTCTTATATCCGGGCCGGTCATTCCTTTTTCGATCATCGCCACGGTAGCCTTGTATGCCTCGATGGTGATATCGACCGCTTTCTGCATAAGCGCGATTTCCGATGGAGATTTGATCACCCGGCATCCGATTGTAACGGGATCGGCGCTGACGTAATTCAATTGAGGAGCTTCCTTGCGAATACCGTCATAAAGAAAAAAGCGGCCCCGCTCTTCCATACCACCCGCCCCGTTACGGATCCCTCTGTCCTAAAGGATCTCTGCCCCCCGCCGGTAGGGACTTTCATGTTCTTCCCAGGTGCGAATGTCCTCTCCAAAACGTATCTGTT
The DNA here is from genome assembly GCA_964427225.1 of uncultured Eubacteriales bacterium. Classification (GTDB taxonomy): domain Bacteria; phylum Acidobacteriota; class Aminicenantia; order Aminicenantales; family Aminicenantaceae; genus CAYRTV01. The sequence goes on along the minus strand of CAYRTV010000114.1, from coordinate 5,309 downwards.
CCATGGCCCGGTCCAGCTCAAATGCGGGGCATACCCAACCGGGTTCTCCTTTGGCGGGCAGCACCAAGGCAAACATCCGTTCGCTGTTCCACCATTGAGCGCCGGTATAATAGAACATACTGGAACCGCCTTCCATGTATACGGCATCGATGCTGTTCTCGATCATAAGCCGCTGGGCTTTTTCAATTCGCTCCCAGCGTTCCTCGTCCGTGATCGGAACCACATCGTCCGTCATCGGTTTTAAGGTGGAGATGGGATCAGAACCCATGGATGCCGTATTGTGCGTTCCGGAGCATGCATTATTCAATATAGCGGCTCCTGCCGCTCCAGCCGAAAATTTCATAAAATCTCTGCGGGAGAAACTCATGTATCTCTCCTTTTTTGAAATATTTTTAAACCTTTTTATACTATCTGAAATAGCAGGGGATTTCAATGAAAACAGGCGCGCCCGATGGACGGGCGCGCCCTGCGAGGAAGGGATGAGTTGGGAAGGATTATTCCGGAATCTCAAGGGTCACAAAAAATGTATTTTCTCCGGAGGGACTGGCAATGGCCGTATTGATTCCGATCACATTTCCATTTAAATCCGCCAGGGCTCCGCCGCTGTTGCCGGGATTGATGGAAGCATCGGTCTGGATGAAATCCTCATAGGTGGCAATTCCCACAGCGGAGCGTCCTTTCGCGCTGACTTTATTCGAAGATGTCTCAAAGGCTTCGCTTAACCGGCTGATAATATCTTCCTGCTGCATGCCGGCTGTGCTCTTCGGTGGGGCATTTTCACCTGTAGTAATAAAGACAGGATTAACAAGAAGAACCGCCAATATGAGGATTAAAATATAATGTCTAAGCATCATAAACTTTTTGATCATTGAGTTTCTCCTTTATTATCTTTTGAAATGCTCGTCGTTAACGGCGCAAATATTATGCCATTCAAATCAGTATCCCATCCAAGGAGTGCTTGGCTTTCTTTAAATGGAAACACTTCAGTACAGGCAAAGATTAAACGAAAAATACATAAAAAAATAATTGCTGAATTGGATAAAGTCTTACCGGGTCGGACACCTCTTTTAACCATAAAGAATATTTATTCTTTGTTTCTGAGGATTGATTTTCTTATAATAAACGAAAAATGAAAACATATATGAAAGGATTCAAATGGCTCTTACAGAAGATTCACTGCAGTCATTCCGCAAAGCAATGATTTTTCACCTGGCGCTGATGGCGGGTTTGGCCGTTTATTTGGTGCTGGTGCTGGTTCTTCAGAACTCCCCCAGCCCGGGATTCTTGAAAGGAGGACATGATCCGGCTCTGCGTTATTTCTTTTATGCTGGGGCGGTTGTGGTGGTTTTTGCCGTCCGAAGATTTTACAACAGCTTAACCAGGCGGGCCGTACAGGGACATCCGGATAAAGCCTTGGAGCGTCTGCAGGCAGCCGGCATCACGACGGCGGCGTTGTGTGAAATTCCGGCTCTATTGGGATTGGTGTTTTTCCTTTTGACCGGAATAACCCGGGATTTTTACTTTCTTTTGGTGTTGTCTTTGATTCTGTTTTTGATGTACATGCCCAAAAAAGACCAATGGCAAGCTGTTGAACGCAAGCTCAGGACACGCCGGACATGAAAATTCAATTTCTCGGGGCTGCGCGTCAGGTGACCGGTTCTTGTTACTTGCTGGAAGCCGGGGGCCTTAGAATACTGATTGACTGCGGCATGTATCAGGAGCGGGAATACCGGGAACGCAATTGGAATCCGTTTCCGGTCTATCCCGGCAAAATCGATTATATCCTGTTAACCCACGCACACCTGGATCATTGCGGCCTGGTTCCGAGATTGGTTCAGCAGGGTTTTGAAGGCACTATTTTGACAACTGCAGCGTCCATTGATCTGGCCGAAATCATCTGGCTCGATTCCGCCCGGATACAAGAAGAGGATGCGGCCTATAAGAGAAAAAGGCATGAAAGAGAAGGGCGTAAAGGACCTTATCCTGAAATTCCTTTATACACGGTGGAGGACGCGGAAAATTCAATTCCATTGCTTAATCCTATCTCATATGAATCCTACCGTTCTTTAAATGATAAAGTCGCGGTCCGTTTTCACGATGCCGGCCACATTTTGGGAGCGGCTATGGTCGAGATCCATGTTTATGAAGACAGCCGCAAATTTAAACTGGTATTTTCCGGCGATATCGGACAGTGGAACAAGCCGCTGGTCCGGGATCCTTCTGTTTTCACCCGTGCGGATTATGTGGTCATGGAATCGACTTACGGTGACCGCGAACACGGTGATGCCGGAGATGTCAAAAAGAGGCTGGCTGAGGTGATCAATACGACTTATTCACGGGGAGGTAAGGTGGTGATTCCGACGTTCGCGGTGGAACGGTCCCAGGAATTAATGTTTTATATCAGCAAGCTGGTACGGGAAGGCATCATTCCCTATATGAAAGTTTTCCTGGACAGTCCCATGGCTGTCAATGCGACGGATGTTTTCCTGAAATACCGTCAATACCTGGATCGAGAAACCCTGGATATGTTTCGGGAAGGGGAGTCCCCCTTTGATTTCCCCGGATTGGAATTAGTGCGCAGCCGGGATGAATCCAAAGCCATAAACAATCTGGATGAACCCTGTATCATTATGGCGGGTTCAGGGATGTGCACCGGGGGGCGAATTAAACATCATTTGATACACAATATCACAAGACCGGAGTCAACCATATTGTTTGTCGGATACCAGGCTAAAAACACACTAGGACGCCAAATCATCGAAGGCAATCAGAATGTCCGTATCTTAGGCCGGAACTGGGATGTCAAAGCGCATGTGGATGAAATCGACGGATTCTCCGCCCATGCCGACCGCCGGCAGCTGCTGAAATGGCTGTCTTATCTCGAGTCACCGCCCCGGATGCTGTTTCTGACTCACGGTGAAGAAAACGCGATTTTCAGTTTGGCCGAAACCATTGACAAAGAATGGGGATGGAATATCGGGATTCCGGAATACGGGCAATACTGGACTCCTGAAGATTATAGTATATAATGAAAAAATCCATATCCTAATGAGCGAGGTCAGCTATGAGCCAAATCAAATATTTTACGAATGACATGCCCCGCCGCAAGTTCCTTAAGGACAGCATTAAGGGCGGGGCCGTCATTGCAGCCACGCCAGCGCTGCTAATGAATTTTCTGTCCTGCAAGCATGCCGGACAGCCGCCGGCAGCCGGGACGGGCAAGGCGGAATTAAACCGGATTATTCAGAAGGCCCTGGAAAAGGGCGGAGACTTTGTTGATGTTTATATCGAAAGCCGGATTTCCCGGACCATCAACATGGAAGAATCAAAATTCAAAAGTGCGGAATTCGGCATCAGCCAGGGAGCCGGAGTCCGGGTCATTTCCGGTGACAAAACCGGCTACGCCTATACCGAAAACATCAATGAGCCGAATTTACTGAAGGCAGCGGAAACCGCTTCTTATGTTGCTTCGCAGGGAGTTAAAATCCAGCCGGTCAGCATTGAAAGGGAACCGCGGCCTTCTTATATCAGGGTTGATATTCCCTTGGGAGACGTGGCGGATACTAAGAGGCTGGATGTGATGCGGAGAGCCGATCAGGCTGCGCTTGAATATGATTCACGCATCCAAATGACACAGATTTCATATTATGATGAAGTCAGGGAGCGGATTATCGCCAACAGCGAAGGACTGTGGCTGGAAGACCAGCTGCCGCTGATGTTTTTTATCGTGCAAACGTTGGCGGCTGGAAATAACACCCGTCATATGGGGCGGGAACGCTTGAGTAAGCACATGGGTTTCGAAATGTTTGATATCAATCCTCCGGAAGAAGTGGCGCTGCGGGCCGCCCGGGAATCGGTTGATATGCTGGAGGCCGAAGATTGTCCGGCCGGCAAGATGGATGTGGTTATGGAAAACGGATGGGGAGGCGTGCTGGTGCATGAAGCCGTCGGCCATCCCTTGGAAGCGGATAATATTGCCAAAGAAATCGGTGTTTTCACTGGAAAGCTGGGGCAGAAAGTAGCCAGTGACGTATTTACCATGGTGGATGACGGAACGCTTCCCAATATGCGCGGGACCACCAACTTCGATGATGAAGGCACACCTATGCAGAAGAATGTCTTGATACAAGAAGGGGTTCTGCAAAAATATATGACTGACATCCTGTCCGCCCGGCAGATCACTATGGAACGGACCGGCAACGGACGGCGGGAAAGTTTCCGCCATATTCCCATTCCCCGTATGACCAACACCTTCATCGCAGAGGGGACCGCCCGCCCGGAGGATATCTTGTCTTCAACAAAAACCGGATTGTTTGTGCAGAGTTTAAGCGGCGGCAGCGTCAATCCCACCACCGGGGTATTTAATTTCACCTGCCGCGAAGCATACCTGATTGAAAACGGCAATAAAACCGTTCCGGTCAAAGGCGCTACACTCATTGGAAATTGTCTGGATATTATTGCGAATATCGATGCGGTGGGAAACAACCTGGCTTTCGGGCCCGGAATCTGCGGTAAAGGGCAATCCTGTGAAGTGTCGGCGGGACAGCCGACTGTCCGGATCCGCGGAATCAACGTCGGCGGCAGCCGAGCAAGGAGTTAACCAATGGATTATCAGGGATTAACCGAGCAACTGGTCAAAAAATGTTTAGATAAAGGCGCTGACGCGGCCGAAATTTTTATTGAGGCCGACCGCAGCCTCAGCATTGAAGTCCGCAAAGGCAACATAGAAACCATTAAGGAGTCTTCTTCTCAGGGTTCCGGCTTCCGGGTTTTCAAGCAAGGGCGCATGGCCTTTTCCCATTGTAACGACTTATCGGATGCATCGCTGGATAACGCCGTCTCCCGCGCGGTGGCGTTTGCTGACTCAACCACGGCGGACGAAAATAATATATTGCCGGCCGAGAAAGGCATCACGGAAATCACCGGGCTTTTCGATCCCCAAATCGCCCAGATTGCCATGGACGAGAAAATCGCCCTGGCAAAGGAAGCTGAAAAAGAGGCCATGAAGGATGCGCGAATCACCAAAAGCGGAGGCGCATCCTACGGTGAAGGGGAAAGGAACATTTTTCTCGCCAATTCAAATGGGCTGTCCAAATCATATCAGTCAACCTCCTGCGGATTTGGTGTCTATGTCGTGGCTGAAAAAGGGGAACAAAAATCATCCGGCGGAGAATCCTGCAGCCGCAGATTTTATGCGGATCTGAAACCGGCTGAAGAGATCGCGGATAAAGCTGCCAAGTCAGCTTATGAAATGCTTGACCCGCAAATGGTAAAAACGCAGCGGGCTGCGGTGATTTTTCATCCTGACG
>CAYRTV010000113.1:0-8003 GCA_964427225.1 uncultured Eubacteriales bacterium | reverse complement strand
GAGATCGTTTCACGTGACTGGAGTTCAGACGTGTGCTCTTCCGATCTCCCACCGGTGTCGGCAAAAGTGCGGCAGCTGTGAAACTGGCCCGCTGTTTTTCCGGCGAAGTTATCAACTGTGATTCCATGCAGGTCTATTCTGAATTCGACATCGGCACAGACAAAATAACTCAGGAAAAAATGCAGGCCATTCCCCATCACTTACTGGACACCGTCTCGCCGTCAAGTCAATTTACAGCTGCGGATTTTGTCCGCCTTGCCCTTAAAGCTATACCCTCCATCCGCAGCCGGGGAAACTGCCCCATTATAACCGGAGGGACGGGACTCTACCTCAGAGCTCTGCTGGAAGGGCTCTTTCCGGAACCGGTCAAAGACAGATCCATACGAAATGAATTAAAAAAGGAAGCGGAGGAGAAGGGATGGGACCGCATGTGGGCCCGGCTGCAGCGAATTGATCCGGAATATGCACAGAAAATCAGCCCCAATGACAAAGTCCGGATCATCCGGGCTTTGGAGGTGTATCAAGCCACTGGAAATCCCCTATCCCGCCATTTCGTCCATACGGAATCATATGTTAAACAGGATAATATCATTAAGGTCGGCTTGCTGTTAGACCGTCAAACTCTGTACCGGCATATTGAAAACAGGGTAGACGCCATGATGGCAAAAGGCTTGATCGATGAAGTCAAAAATCTTCTTGCCCGGGGAGTCTCTCCGGATGCTCCCCCCTTCCGTGCTTTGGGGTATAAGCATGTCCTGGCTTATTTGAACCATAAGATTTCCTTGGAGGAAGCAATCCGTCTGACCAAACGGGATACCCGCCGCTATGCCAAAAGACAGATAACCTGGTTCAAAAAAATGAAAGGAATACAATGGTTTTCTCCTTTTGATTTTTCATCCATAAAACAATTTGTGGCCGAAGAGCTGGAATAAATGGAAAAAGCGTTATTGATTCATCTCTCTGCCGGCAAAGAACAGAAGGAAAAAGCCGAAGATTCCCTGCAGGAACTGAACCGCCTGGTCGAATCCGCAGGAGGCCAAGTCATCGGGGAACTGCACCAAAACCGGGAAAGGATCCACCGGAAATTTTTAATCGGAGCCGGAAAAGCCGATGAAGCCGCCCGTTTAAGGCGGGAATCCGGAGCGGACTTGGTGATTTTCGACCATAATTTGACTCCGGGTCAACAGCGAGCCCTGGAGGAACGGCTGGAGAGCAAGGTGATCGACCGAACGCAGCTGATTCTGGATATATTTGCTCAGCGGGCTCACAGCAATGAAGGAAAACTACAAGTTGAATTAGCACAACTCAATTACCTGTTACCCCGGTTAACAGGAAAGGGAGAGGCATTGTCCCGGCTGGGCGGAGGAATCGGAACCCGCGGTCCGGGAGAAAAAAAATTGGAAACGGACCGCCGGCGGATACAAAAACGGATTTCCAAAATCAAGCAGGACTTGGAAAAGATCCAAAAACAACGGATCGAACAAAGACAGCGCCGGCGCCGCGGCCCTGTCCCGGTTGTTTCTCTGGTAGGATATACAAATGCAGGCAAGTCAACTCTTTTCAATCGATTGACCGGAGTTGAAAAATATGTATCCAGTGCATTATTTGCAACTCTGGACCCTGTCATCCGGAGAATGACATTTCAGGATGGAACCTATGTTTTTTTTACCGATACGGTCGGTTTTATCAGGGAACTCCCCGATGAGCTTAAAACCGCTTTCCGCGCCACTCTGGAAGAAGTGCACGAGGCCGACTGTATATGCCATGTGATCGATATCATGTCTCCCCACTACCGGGAGCATATCCGGGCGGTGGAAGCCATTTTGGCGGAATTGGACGTTTTAGGTATTCCGGTCATCAAAGTATTTAACAAAATTGATCTTGCAGATGACCCGCAGGAATATCTTGATATCAACCAAAAACTGGACCAGGATTCGATTTATATATCCGCACGTCAAGAAAAAGGTCTGAACCTACTGAAAGAAAAGGTCCGGATGGTTGTTTTTAAGTCCAAAAAAATTTATTATCTTGAAGTACCCCGTGAAGAAAAAAAATTAATTCGTTCTTTCCCTAAATGGTCAATTGTGCTAAAAAGAATAGAAACAAACAGGATTGTCAAAATTAAGATTCTGGCCGATCCCAAAAATATGCGGCCTTTTTTGCCATATATCCAAAGAGGAGAATCAAATTGGTGAGTATAAAAAAGAAATTAATCATAATAACTTTATTCATGTTCTTCATTATCGCAGGCTGCGCAACACGCCCGGTTCCTCTGCCGACAATATATATCGGGACCCTGCCGCAGACGGAAGTTGCCGATCTGTCTTTAGATTCCAGGATCTTGATAGAAGATGCCTGGTCATTTATTCAGGAAGGCCGGGGAGAAAAGGCCATAGACCTTATCTCCGAGCTGGACCGTGATCACCCGTTTTATCTGGTCGGTATGGGGTACGCGTACTATGTTCTGAAAGACCTTCAAACTGCAGAGGAATACTTTAACGCCGCTGCAGACAGCAAACCGGACATCATCCTGGAGCATTTGGGACTGGCGCAATTGTACTGGGAAACCCAAAGAGAAGACCTGGCCTTTGCCCAATATCGGGAAGTTTTAAAGCAGGAGCCGGATCATCCCTGGGCCCGGCCGCGGTACAAGGAAATCCAGCAGCGTAAAACTCAAGACGCCTTAAGCACTGCCCGGACGGCCCAGGAAAACGGCAATATCGAAGCCGCCCGCTCCGCTTACTTAAACGTGCTGTATTACTCGCCTCAAAATCTGCAGGCGCACATGGCCTTGGCTGATATTTATCTTGAAGAAGGACAAGCCGAGAGCGCCCTGGTGCACCTTAAATCCGCCCGGGCTGAGAATCCGGACGACCCCCGCATTCTTGAGGCATACGGCCAGGCTTTATTCCAGGCGGAAAAATTCAAGGAAAGCTTGGATATCTATCAAAAAGCAGCTGAACTTCGCCCGGAAGACACTCAAATTCAGGAAAGAATTGAACAATTGAAAAACCGGCTGGGAATATTTGAACTCCCCAGCCAGTACGAGACTATCCCCGCTCTGGATGCCGTCAGCAAGGAAGATGTGGCCGCGTTAATCGGAGTGAGATTTGATCCTTACCTGAAGGAAACCGGAGACCATCCCCCCATCATTATTGATATATCCACTTCCTGGGCGACTGAATTCATTCTTAAGACAACCGGATTGGGATTAATGGACATCTACCCCAATCACACTTTTCAGCCGGGCAAAATCGTCACCCGGGCACAGATGGCGGAAATTCTTTTCCGTCTGGTCCGTTATTTACGGGAACAGGGATACAATTTCGTCCAGCAGATCTCTCCTCAAAATATTGAGATTACGGATGTTTCTTCAAATAATTTTTACTACCATCCCATTGTTATGATGGTATCCTATGATTTCATGAATCTGGCTGGGGGAAGACGATTCCACCCGGATCGTCCGGTCAGCGGAAATGAAGCGATGCAGCTCATGGATATCATTTTGTCGCAGATAGATAAGCAAGATAAACCCATCTGACCGAACTCAGGAGGAAAAGCATGGCGCGCCGGGATTCCTTTTTCACTGTCCCTAATATCATCACCTTAATCCGGATAGGATTAATCCCGTTTTTTCTGTATTTCATGCTGCAAAAACAGCTGCGGACGGCTTTTATCATTTTCTTTATTGCCGTTTGCACTGATTTTATAGACGGCGCGGCAGCCAGAATCCTCAACCAAAAATCCAAGTGGGGTGCGCTGCTGGACCCGGCCGGAGATAAGCTGCTTATGACGGTCTCCTTTATCCTGCTCACCATACCATCCATCAGTTCTCCCAATCACTTGCCGGTCTGGCTGACGGCCGTTGTCATCGGCCGGGATGTCCTTATTGTTTCCGGCTCAGCCCTTATTTACTCAAAAATAAAACGTTCCAGCTTCCCGCCCTCCGCCGTCGGCAAAGCCTGCACGATCATGCAGATGACAACCCTGGTTTTGGTTCTGCTGTTAAATTTTTTATCCAAAGACGCCTCTTTCCTTTTCTGGATCTACGTCATAACTCTCATCCTGACCGTCCTGTCCGGAATCCACTACACCATGATCGGAATCTCATGGGTGCGGGAAGCAAAAGAATTTCAAACCGCAAATCTGAAACCGCAAACCTGAAACACTCGTCCCGCCAAGCGCCTTTCGGGCCCGGACGCCACTTCGTCTCAATACATCCACGTAACCATGAAAGTGAATTCACCTGTCATCCCTAGGACGCGTCAGCGGCCATGGGGATCTTAGACTGCTTCGTGGAATGAATCGTTTCCGCCTCCGCAGCATCAGGTCCGGCTTCCGCTCCACCTGCCGGTGCACGAACAGCTCTTTTTCACTCACCAGCGAAACAACAAGCCAAAAAAGGCAAAAGGTCTCTATGTGAACTGAAGCAATGGATAAGGGCCATGTCACCGCCAGCCCGTTGGAGGCTGAGCGAGCACGGTCCCTCGCGGAAGCGAGGGAAGCAGCTATTCGACTCTGCGTCAGCAGGCCGAAGGATCCCAAAGTGCACTGTCTATAGAAACGGGTCCATCTCATCCAGACGCGCCGCAGATTGAGATCCTTCGCTTCGCTCAGGATGGCAGAGGGGCTGTGAAGCGGCGATTGGGTTCTCTCCGAAGCCAATGGCGGTGGGTGGAAGAGTCTTGGCGAGGAAAGAATTCAGAGCTCAATTCAGACGGATTTGTCGATAAACCCTTTTTTCCGCAGCGTCATCCACAAGATCTGCAGGTCAAGCAGCAGCGACCAATTTTGAATATAATAAAAATCATATTCCAGTCGTTTATCAAAATCACAATCCTGCCTCAAACCATGGACCTGCGCCCATCCGGTTAATCCGGATTTCACCTTGTGACGCAGCATGTACTTGGGGAGTTTTTCCCGGAACTGTTTAACAAAGACTTCTCTTTCCGGACGGGGTCCGACTAAACTCATTTCTCCCCTCAGAACGTTCCAAAACTGAGGTATTTCATCAATACTGAACCGCCTGAGTATCCGCCCTGTTTTTGTGATGCGCGGGTCATTCGGCTGACACATGACCGGGCCGGTCTTATGTTCGGCATCAGAAACCATCGTCCTGAATTTATGCATGGTGAATTTTTTACCGTCCAGCCCGACTCTTTCCTGATGGTACAGCACCGGTCCTGGTGAGGTCAGTTTAATCAAAATTCCGGTTAAAATAAGAAAGGGGGAAAACAGAATCAAAAACAAGGCGGAGATGGAAATATCCATCGCACGCTTCACCAGCAGCATCGGGCCGCGCATGGGGGGCTCATCCACGCTGATAACGGGAAATCCGTCTAAATCCTCCATCCGGGCTCGGAGGGTTAGAAGCTGAAACAGATCCGGAACCAAACGGACGTTTACGGCGTGTTTATTCACCACTTTCAAGGTCTCCAAAATACGGGAATAGTTGTTCAAGTCAAGGGCCACATAAACATCGGATATGTCATTTTTTTCAATGGCCGTTCCCAAGGTGTCCAGTGATCCCAGCACTTCAATCCCGCCATTTACGTCCACTTTTTCTCCGGGATTGCGCTCGTCGTCCAAAAAACCTTTGACCTTAAATCCCAAATCTTTGTAATTGAAAAGTTTTTGGGCAACGGTCCGCCCCATCTTACCGGCGCCGACGATGAGCACGTTCTGTAAATCAAGGCCGCGGGCATAGCGGCGTTTTTTATAGTAATAGATCTGATTTCTCATAAACAGCAGCACGAAAATCAGTCCCACAAAATAGACGCCCAGGAAACCATGAGATATTTTAAATGTCATCTGGAAGAGGGGTGCCGCTCCCTGTGAATAGGCGTAAAGATAATTCAGAACACCCAGAACAATCAATATGGTTAAACCCGCATTAATGGCGATATGCAGAAAGTCATCAAATCCCGTCCGTTTCAATCGGGTTTTATAAAATCCCTGAATAAAGAAAATGACCAAATGCGTAACCAGGAACAAGGAGAATACCCAGATATACGGCTTTAATGGCGGAATGCCTTTTTCCGGGCTGACCGGAATCAGATAACCGTAAAACCGGAAAACATAAGCATAGAAATAAGTCAGAGTGATTCCAATAATGTCTCCGGCCAGATACCACCCCACCAGCCGCTGCCGCTGTCTTCTAATCATGTCGCTTTACAAAGTCCATATATTTATGCTGCAAATACGCATCCATTTTATTTTTAAACGACTCCCGGGAAAAACGAAGTGCGTTTTCTCGCAGAAGGTTTTTATTAAAGGTCAACCGCCCGAACTTGTCAAGCGCAGCAGTTAATCCGGCAACTGAAGCCGGACTGAACAAAAGACCAGTCTGACCGGATTGGACCGTCTCCAAGGCCCCTCCCCGGCCTAAAGCAATGACCGGGGTACCGCAGGCCTGGGCTTCCAGAACGTTGATTCCAAAATCTTCTTCACCCGGCATGATCAAGGCCTGTGCCTCCTGATAATTCAGGAGTAATTCCTGCGGCGTCACTTCTCCCAAAAATTCAATATTTGCACCGGCGTCTCTCTTTAACTTCCGGTATTCCGGGCCGGTGCCGATAATTTTCAAGGGCAGCCGGGTGCGGTTAAAGGCCCGCACTGCCATGTCGATGCGTTTGTAGGGTACCAGAGCCGACACTATTAAAAAATGTTCGCTTTTAGCAGAGCCGGGTTTAAAAAAATCCGTATCTGCCGGGGGATGGATGATATCGGATTCCCGTCGGTAGTAGCGCCTGATCCGGCGGGCTACCGCCCGGGAATTGGCGATGAATTCATCCACCCGCCGGGAAGATGATTCATCCCATATCCGCAGCCAATGAATCACTGGGGGAATCAGCATACGGTTGAATACATTTAATCGCCGGGGGGAAAAATAGGCATGATATTGATTCCAGGCATATCGCATGGGTGAGTGAATATAACTGATGTGCAGAGCATCAGGAGCCGGGATGACCCCTTTGGCGGCGCAATGGGAACTGGATATCACAAAATCAAAATCCTGCAGGTCCAGCAGTTCAGCCGCCACCGGATAAAGCGGCAAATACCATCGGTAGTGACGGCGGACAAACGGCATTTTCTGTAAAAAACTGGTCCGAATGTCCCGTTTTTCCACGTCTGCAATCTGACTGCCCTTAAAATGAAAAAGAGTAAAGATGGGCGCGTTGGGATAAAGTTCAGCCAGGACTTCGAGGACTTTCTCTCCCCCTCGCTGTCCGGTCATCCAATCATGGACCAGTGCAATATTTGCTTTTATCATGGAAAGATTATAAAAAGGGAGAATTTGATTGTCAATTAAAGCCGGCCAATCGCTTATAAAGGCTGCTGATTTTTTCCGTCATTTGCGACAAAGAAAAATGCTTCAAGACATCTTGATAGAGCTGTTCACCTAAAGCAGCGGCCCCTGCTTTATCATTCAGCAAATCCGCTATCGCAGCAGCCAAGGCATCCGGATTTTCGGCGGGCACCAAGACACCGTTCCGTCCGCTTTCTATCACTTCCCGAATTCCTTCGACTCCGGTCGCCGCCACCGGTTTTTTCAATGCCCCCGCCTCCAAAAGGGCGTACGGCAGCCCTTCCCACCGGGAAGACAGCACAAACACTTCCATTTCTTTCAGCAGGGCGGGAATGTCACGCCGCTCTCCCAGGAACACAACATGATTTTGCAGAGACCGCCGGCGGCACATTTTTTCCAAATCAGAACGTTCAGGTCCGTCTCCAACTATGATCAGCGTCAACTCCGGAAAATACTCGCGCAAGCGAGCGGCGGATGATAGGAGTAAAGGAATGTTCTTTTGATAATGAAGCCGGGCCACCGTCCCAATAACCGGTGAAGTTCTCCCCGCCAATTCGGCAGGAGGCCCGGTTTCCGCGGCCGCGGCCGCTGTTTTTCCGGCGTCAATGCCGTTTTTTATGATATGGCCTTTAGCCGGCGGACATAACCGGTTCCGCATAGCCGCGTCATAATCGTCAGCGGAAACAAAAATCAC
>CAYRTV010000112.1:0-8029 GCA_964427225.1 uncultured Eubacteriales bacterium | reverse complement strand
GACTTGTAAACGGCCGTGTGCAATCAAATCCGCAAACAGTTGGGAATGATGAATGACTTCGATCTCTTTAAATGTGTTTTCGGCGCTTTTATTCATTTCGGGGAGGAGAGGAATCAGCCCGGCGTATTCATTTTTAAAGGTATGGTATCCATGCGGACAGAAAGAGATGATCTTCTTGATACCGTACTGCAGAAAACTGGCGATGTTTTCTCCCGCCTGCATTTGGAACAAGTATTCATTTCCCAAGCGTCGTGCGGAATCGCCGCAGCATTTTTCTTCATTGCCGAGGACTGCAAAATCAACTCCGGCTTTCTGCAGGAGCCGCACCACGGATTTTGTGATCTTTTTCCCTTCCTCATCGAATGACCCGGCGCATCCAACCCATAACAGGGTGTCTGTTTCGGGATGGTCCTGGATCTTTTTAACCTCCATCCCTTCCGCCCAGGCCCCTCTTTCGGAAAAGCCGATCCCCCAGGGGTTGCTGTTGGTTTCCATATTGCGGAAAAATGTATTCAGTTCGGTTGGAAAACGGCTTTCCATCAGAACTTCTCCTTGCCGGACACCGATGATTTTCGGAATATGCTCAATTTCTACCGGACAGACATGCATGCAGGCTCCGCAGGTGGTGCACGTCCATATTTCCCCTTCCGTGAAAGTCCCCCGCATGAGAGGAGGGACATCATCTCTTTTTTGATTGATATATTTTTTTCCTTCGGATAAAAGATGCTTACGCAAATTAAATATGATCATCTTAGGAGAGAGGGGCTTTTCACTGGCGTAAGCCGGACAGGCATCCTGGCAGCGTCCGCATTCCATACAAGCAAAGGAATCCAGCAAGTCTTTCCAGGTCATATCAGCAGCTTTTTCCACTCCGAATATCTCCGAATGTTCAATGTCCAATGGCTTCAGCTGCCCCATGGGTGTTTTCTTGTTGACCAGCACATTGAAGGATCCGGCAAACATATGAAAATATTTGGAATGGGGGACATATACGATGAATCCGAAAACAATTAAGATGTGCAGCCACCAGGAAATATGGAAATGGGTTGTTATGGCGGCCGAATCCATACCCGATTGTCCTATCCAGCCGTATAATGTTTTGCCCAAAAAGGCCCATCGTTCGGATCCTTCATGAGCGGCGATGGCAAAAGCTTCAAAATAGAGGTAACTCAGAGTAACAACCGTCAGGAGAAGATATATCATTAAGGAATCGCCAGGAGTCGTATTATATCCTTCCGGCCGGATGATGAATCTGCGAATAACCATATACGTGACCGCCGCCAGGACGAGTGCGGCGAATAAGTCAACAATGAAAGAAAAAACAAGCCCGAAACCAGAATGCCCAAAAAGGTGGAAGCCGGGAACATAACCTTCCAGAATATGATTAACGGACATCGTGTCGAATGTCAAAGCACCGTAAAAAATAAAAAGATGGACAAAACCTGTCCAGATCCGCTCGTTTTTAAGGGTACAGCGCTGCAGAATTACTTTACTCAGAGCTCCTCCGAGGCGTTTGCCGATATGGTCAAAACGGCGTTCGGGCTGCCCGGTCAAGATAATTTTAAGCCGGTAAATAACCGGAATGAGAAAGCCCGCTGCAGTTGCGGCGATGACGAAGGTGAAAATGATTTTTCCGGTTGTTGATAACATGCTTCCTCCTTCTAAAAGGGGATGGCGATTCCCCAAATGATTTTATGATAACTGAGTTTTTGATTCAAACGGCTTTGACTGAAGTCGCTCCAGATGCCGGCCCCCAGGGAAAGTTCCAGGTAATCAAAAATGCGAATCCGAAGGACTAAGTCTGCCAAAAAAGACTGGCCCCAGGAAAAGTACGCTTCCGACTGCCCGATGAATTGGAGGCTGAGACTGATATTATCGGCCGGCTCGATGCCAGCCCTCATTCCGTATTCCTGTTTCAGTTTATCCCCGGAATAATCCAGGTGCCCGTGCTGGTTGGTGTGATGAAAAAACCAGGTGAAAGGCTCGAAGTAAAAAGAATCTCCCGCTACAGGGATACCCAGGCCCAGATAATTGCGGTTGAGATAATAGGCACGGCCGCTGAGCGTGCTTTGATAGTCTGAGTCATGATTGCTGTCGTGACCGATGATCAAGACCAGGTGGGAAACCGGCTGGTGGCGCAGGGAAAAATGCCAGTCGAATTTGGTCCGGCGTCCGCCGTCATCGTGGGTGATCAACTGCGCAAGCAGCCGGGTATGGCCGTCGAAGAGTAAATAATTATGGAAACCAAAATTCCACCGGTCCTCCGGGCCGCTGAGATCGTTATAGGCGGGAAAGTTTCCCGGCTTTAGAAAATGAAAAAAATAATCCCCGTAGAGACGCAGCAGGTCCGGATGCAGCGACGTTTTTGCTTTTAAATCCGGGCGATAGATATACAATTCCTGAGAACATAATACAGCTCCGCTTTCCAGCAATATCAGCAGGAGCAATCCAAAAAGGATTCTTTTAAAATGCATAGGCTACTCCTAATCTGAATACCCGGGGCAGCTGGATCTCCGTGGGATGGCGCTCGGGGTAATCCGGACCTGTCCAATAATCTTCTTCTGTATCCAGAGCCAAATTAAGAATGTTGAAGCCGTCCAGAATGAATTTTAGCCGCCCTCCGCCCAAGCCGAACCCTTTTTCGATCCGGATATCGAGTGTCTGGTTGAATGAATATCTGGCAACGCCTCGAGGCGCGGTTTGAATGAACACGGGGCCCTGATTCAGGCCGGTAATCAACTTCAGCCGCGCAAAGGGCTGTCCGTCATAGTATTTGGCAACAGCCGCGATGCGGAATCCAAGAGGGGCCAGATAGCGGAAGCCGAGCTTAGCGGTGTATCCTCTGTCAAAATGGAGTCGCCCTTCCACATTGATTAAAGAATTGGGAGAATTAAACAAGGAACCTATGACTCCGTCATCATTGTCCCAAGCCGTATTCCCGGGATTGGCGCTTCCGATGCAATGAATAGCAGTGAATGTCATGAAAAACGTAAAGCGGCTGCCCCATTTTTTCTGCAGGTATAAATCCAACCCGAAATAATTCGTGGTCCGGGTATCCGGCTCTACATTGGTAAGCAGATAATAATCCTTGCCCAGAGTGGATTTTTTTTGATTGAATATGGTGAAAATTTTATCATCGTAAGTGTAAGGAATGCGGTCATCGCCTATGTCGAGGTGATATTGGGGCAGATAGGAGTCGGTCAGCGGCACCCCGGTATTTGTGGTCCGGATTAAGTTGCGGGTGGCACGAAAAAAACCGGCCAGGGTGAATGACCAGCTTTGCCCGAATACGTTTTGATAAGACAGAGCGGCTTCATCGATATACGGGCGCTTGACATCCGGGCCAACGGCTGCGAAAGCCGGTCCCTCTCTCCGCAGCAAACGGCCCTGCTCATCCGCCCGAAACTGCTGGTCATGATCGAGGTCATTCCATGTATAAACTAAGCCGCCCGGAGCATCCGGATGCCCATATGTCAGATAGGACAGGGGCAGGGTGAAATGATACCGGCTGAAGGAAAATTTAAATACCGAGGTCTTGGCTTTGTTCAGCGGGATCATAATGCCTAACCGTGGAGCGAAGTTCAGCCAGCTGATTTCATTTTCCCCTATTTTTTTGGATTCCGTATCCGCCCAGGCGCGGCTGAAAGATAAAACACCTCCTATATATACGGATAATAAATGTGAAAATGACAGAGTGTCCTGTAGAAAAACATGGCCGCGGTATCCGCTTTCACGGTGTCGGTAGGGAGACTGAAACTGAACGGTCTCCAAAGGAGATCCCTGGAAAAAATAAAGATGCCGGTTATGCAGGATATTGATTTCGGAATCCGCGCCCGTCCGCTGCAGCTGGATGCCGTATCGGAGAATGTGGTCCATCCGGTGTGAGGACATCAGCAGGGACTGGCCTTTCAGCATGAATGTCCAGGTGCTCCGGATATTGCGACCGGATTGGGGAGCGGCGCCTGCTGATGGCCCCTTGAATTTTTCGGCGGTGTATGGGGATGAAGCTTCTTCTTGCCGGGCGGATATGCTGTCACCGCGGTTATAGGCGATTCCGGCAGTGATATGATGGTGCGGGCTTACTGCCGGCTGAAAAAGCAGCTGATAGACTTGAAAATTTTCCCGGCGGTCGCTTGTAGCTGAAAAGGGAACATTCCGGGCCGCTCCGTATTCCGGGTGATGGAGGTTTTGTCCGGTCCAGAGGAATTTCAGGGAATGCCCGGAAAGTATTGCCTTAAGGCTGAATAATCCGGATAACATAGAAGACTGGGAAGTTTCCTGAAATGCGGCCGGATTGCGGGAGAGGTCGAAGGCGGAAAAAGAACTGCTGAACAGAAGTGTGTCCGGAATGACCGGTCCGGAAATATGAACATTGCCTTCGCTGAGATAATTGAAACCGTTGTTTTCTTTCAGACCGTGAGCTTCGTGTTCGGGGGTGAGATTGGACCCTTGGAGCGTGTTGTGGAGATAAAAACCGGATACCGAACCGTGGAATTCCGTCGTCTCCGGCAGACTAATAAGATCAATATATCCACCGGGATGAACATATCCGGGCGGATGACCGGCATTGACGAGATTATAGGAATGAACCGAAAAGTAATCCGGATAAAAGAGAGGCAGGCCGGTCTGATAGGGATCCGTTACATCCATGCCGTTAAGGAGATAGCGGTTTTGTGTCCAGGAACTGCTGCCCCGGGAGCTGAACAAAGCCGGAAGTCCGTTGCCCCAGCCACCCACATCAATACGGTTGGATATGGCGGAAAGATCCTGATTTTCCAACAGGGCCCAAAGATTGTGAGCAGCCGGCATATCATGGATCCGTTCTTCGGTTAGAAATGTCTGGTACGCTGATCCGGAATAGTCCAAATCAATAAGGTGAATCTCTGACGGCTGCATACCGTCCACCTTGACGAGTGCTGCCTGTATCAGCATTTCCCGCCCTGGCTCAATCAGAATGGATCGGCGGACTATGGATTTATACCCATCCAAGTGAATATCCAAGCGATGAAGGCCGGGGAATAATCCGGCAGCATAAAATTTTCCCGAGGAATCGGTTTTAAGAATGATTTGCTCTCCGGACGATTCAGAAAATAGTATCACTGCGGCGCCGGGCAGGGCCCGTTGGCCGGAGTCCTGCACATGGCCGCGAACAAGTCCTGAATCAGCAGCTGCCGGAATCACCAATAGGATGAATAAAAAGAATATAATAATTATGCGGATAATACATTTCATCGTTCTTACTTTTTCCTGAATAAGTCCCATTATTTATCTCCGTTTTCATTCCTGCTGTCAAGCGGAAACAATACATTTGCCCGTGTTGCATGTCATCACCGGAGTTCAGCGCCGATTGAATTCTCTCCTCGCCAAGACACTCGGAGCGAGGTATAATATATTCTGTCGCAGCGTTCAGATCCCGGAGTTTCCATAAAAAGAAAGGATGGACCATGACACAATACGATATCATCATCGTCGGCGCCGGCCCGGGCGGGTATGTGGCCGCCATAAGAGCGGCTCAATTAAGGCAAAAGGTTCTCCTGGTGGAAAAAGAAAAAATCGGTGGAACTTGCATGAATTGGGGATGCATTCCCACCAAATTTCTGCTCCATCATACTCATATCTGCGAACAGGCAGCCGGAGCCGGAATTTTCAAAGGACCGGTGGATAAAATTAAATGTAACTGGGAGAAAATCCAGGACGATAAGGAAAAGGCGGTTTCCCGGCTGATCAAAGGCATTGAATTTGTTCTGAAAAAGAATAAAGTGGACATTATTCGCGGCACCGCTCATTTCAAGAATCAAAATACAGTTGTGATTGAAGGAGGAAATGGAGAAGGTCAGCAGCGGTTCCAAGCCGAAGCGATTGTCCTGGCCACGGGGAGCCGACCGTTTGAGCTGCCTTTTTTGAAACCGGACGGCCGGACCGTTATCACAAGCCGGACCGCGCTGGAACTAAAAACCATTCCCGGCCGGATGCTGGTGGTGGGAGCGGGGGCCATCGGCTTGGAAATGGGCACTCTGTTCCGCCGCCTCGGCAGCAAGGTGACCGTTTTGGAATTGATGGACCAGGTTCTTCCCGGCAGCGATAAAGAGATGGCCAAAAAGATGATGCATTTTCTTAAAAAGCAGGGTTTGGATATTCGCACCCAAATGAATATCACATCTTCTGACAATAACGGAAATGGAGTGAAAGTCACCGGGACCGATATGAAAAAAGATGTTCCTTTTGAGTTCAAGGGGGATGTTATTCTGCTGGCGGCGGGACGGCGACCGAATTCCGAAAAAATCATGCAGGAAATTCCCGGTATTAAAACAGACAAAAACGGATTTGTTCAGGTCGATTCCCGCCTCCAAACCGATATCCCCGGAATATATGCCATCGGTGATTTAATCGGAGGACACCTGCTGGCGCATAAAGCCTCACATGAAGGCATGGCTGCGGCTGAGAATGCGGCAGGCGGAAATGAATCCATTGATTGCGGGGCCTTGCCGGCGGCGGTCTTCACCGAACCGGAATTCGCCGCTGTCGGCCCGACTGAAGAGGAAGCCAAAAAAGAACACGGCACCATCCAGGTGGGATCTTTCCCGCTTCAGGCCAGCGGCAGGGCTTTGACAATGGGGAGTATGGAAGGCAGCGTTAAACTCATTGCGGATAAAGATGGAAAAGTCATCGCCGGACATATCTTATCTCCCGCAGCCAGTGAACTGATTGCTGAAGTGACTTTGGCCGTTAACCAGGGGTTGCATATAAATGAAGTGGCCGGCGCGATCCATATCCACCCAACCCTTTCGGAAACCGTGATGGAAGCCGCCCTCAGCGCAGATAAGCGGGCAATTCACATCCTGAATCGGCAATAGACCGATTACCGGGCCGTTACTTGATGTAGCCCAAAGATTTAAGCATTTCCAGACTATCGGGATCAATCTCGACGTCTTTCTTATTTTTAAGAATTCGAAGGGATTTTTCGACCAGCTGCCGGGTTAAATTTACGACCCCTGGGTTATTTTTCCATTGGGAATAAAGATCTTCCCCGGAAACAGGGTCGCCGTCAAGCCGGAATAATTGGAATTCCGAACTCTCCGGAACGAAGATGAGCTGCCAAGGGTAATCAATTCCGGCAAAGCGGTCTGTTTCCGCTTCAGGAGCATGGGTTTCTTGAAACAAAAGCCGGTCCGGGGCCGAACCGGAATTAAACAGGCTGCGGCCTTGATAAAAAGAAGGCGTCGGCCAGCGCATACGGGTCACAATTGCGGGAGCGATATCCAAAAGAGTGACCGGGGTTTCAATATGCCTGCCGGGATTTTTATCCAGCGGATCATAAATAATGAGCGGAATATGGGTGTAGACGGATTTTAAATAATGAATATGCCCGAAGTAATACTCGTTTTTATGCTCAATAAAATCACCCAGGCCTTCTCCATGATCACCGGCTAAAGCAATAACCGTCTTACCCATTAAACCCATCTCGTGCAGCCGTTCCAACAGGAAGCCGATGTGATGGTCCATATATTCCACTTCCCGGCAGTAGCCCTGCTTCATTTCCGAAGGAAAAAAGTTGATATTGCCCTGGGCTTCCAAAACGCAGGCAGGCAATGATTCCGGATTGTCTATTTCCAGTAAAGCCTCTTCTTTTACGGCCAGAATGTTCCCTTCCTCCCGGAAAAACATTGTCCCCTTTAAAACACGGACATCCAACGATTCTTCCGGGGATATCGTGATATCGTTCAGGCTGTAACGAAATTCATCCCTGGGAGAAGGAAATGGATTCAGTCCTTGGATGCGGAGCCGGTTCCGGCCTGGTTTCAAAGGAATCTCGCAAGTGAGTGTTTCCCGGTAGCGTGCGGGTATGGAGTAGAGGACCGTCTCGTTGATAATAAATTGAAGGTCCGGTGATTCTGCAGGCGGAGCATACGGATCATGGGGATCTGAATAATGAACCCATAAAAAAAAAGATGAGTGGGCGTGTTCATCCAGCCAGGCAAAGATACGCCGGTTGAGTTCGCCGGCAGTAAGATACCAGCGGCGAGGATGG
>CAYRTV010000111.1:0-8059 GCA_964427225.1 uncultured Eubacteriales bacterium | reverse complement strand
GGGGAACGCATATGAATAAAATCATTATAATTTTCATCATCGTCCTTTTGTTTTTAACCGGATCTGCCTTTAACAGGCCCCATTCTAATCAAGAAGATATTTTGTTTTTTTCTCTGGATAAAACAGAAGGAATGGACAAGGTCTTGTTGTCCGAAGCGCAGAAAGACTTGCTGCGGAAAAACGGGTTTGTGGTCAGTCCTTCGAAAGGAGATCCTGACGAGCTTTCCGACATCTATATTCAAGCCAAAAAGCAGAACCAGCCGCTTTTTGTCACCACCGATGCCATACTGCACACGGCGCATATCTTTTTTGATTATGTGCTGCGCATTCTGGAAATAGAAAAGCTGTATGATTCAGCTGTGAAGCTGACCGATAAAATGCTGGCGTTGTCCCGCCTCCAATATGAGGAGGCTCCTGTTGGACCTGTCCGGGAAGCGGCCCGGCTGAATATGGGATTCTTTGCGGTGGCCAAAAAGATTGTTGATCCCGGTTATGAACCAGCTTCTGAGGTGGAAGCGCTGGTTGAAAAAGAATTGCAAAATATCGATGAACATGACGGATTGAAATTTAGAGAGCTGCTGGCTTACGTGGAGAATTCCAGCCTTATGGAAACACCTTATGCATATGAAGATTACAGTCAATATGTTCCCCGCGGCCATTACACCCGCAATGAGACATTCAAAAAGTACTTCAAAGTGATGATGTGGTACGGCCGTATGGTTTTCAAGCTGAAACCGGGAAACACGGATGCGGCAGTCAAGCATGGGCGGCATATGACCATGCAGGCGCTGCTCATGGCGGACGCGTTGATGCGCAACCCTGAGGCCATGCGGTTATGGCGGAGCGTTTATGAGCCCACAGTTTTCTTCGTAGGGAAATCGGATGACCTGCATCCGCCCGATTATATTGAATTGATCCGGGCACAATATTCTGAAGACGGCTCTGTATCCAAATACGCAAATCCCGGCCGTCTGGATAGGTTTATCCTGACGGCGGCCCAAGTTCGGCAGCCCCGGATTCTTTCCGGAGCCGCCTTTGCGGGTAAAGGTGACATTTCTTCCGCTTCTCAGGGCTTCCGTTTCATGGGACAGCGCTTCATTCCGGATTCCGCCATATTTCAGGAGTTGGTCTATCACACAAAAGATGGAGAATCAATTCTCAAATATACCGGCGACGGCGACCCCTTTACTAAAGAAGCTATTCCGGGGTTTGGTCCGGCCCGAGCTTTTCCGCGCGGGCTGGATATAATGGCTGTATTAGGTTCGGAGCGTGCCCTGCAGATTCTTGAAAAAGAAGGGGACACCGAATATACCCATTATGACACTCAGATGGAGAAGCTCCGCAGCGAAATGTCAGACCTTGATTCCGGCGACTGGACGCGGAATCTCTATTGGAGCTGGCTTTACAGCTTGCGTCCGCTGCTGTCTGCAGTTTCGGAAGAAGGCCTGCCCGCTTTTATGCGCACATCCGCTTGGCTGGATAAGGCTTTGATGACAGCCCTCGGCTCCTGGACGGAACTCCGGCATGACACAATCCTTTATGCCAAACAGAGCTACACCATGGTGGGAACGGCTATGCCGCCTCCGCCGCAGCTGACCTACGGCTATGTAGAGCCGTATCCCGAGGTTTATTCGCGTCTTCGTGATATGATGCGGGATTTAAGAGACGTCATAAAAGCGGTCGATCTGTCTGTACCCGCTGTTGCAGGAAAAGTACAGGAGTTTGAGGATATGCTTTCCCGCTTGGAGGAAATTTCAAGAAAGGAATTAAATGGGAAAGACCGTACAGAAGAGGAATACAGGATTATTTGGAATATGGGGCAAACGCTTGCCGGACTGACTCAGTTTCCGCCTGATATCATGGATAAAATCACATCCGGCACGGATAAGCAAATGGATGTGATCGCCGATGTCCATACCGATTTGAATTCATCGCAAGTGCTGGAGGAAGGTGTCGGATCGCCTTTCAATATTTACGTGCTCATTGAAAACGGTACAGAACGGCGCCTGCACCGGGGCGCTGTCTTTTCCTGCTATGAATTCAAATGGCCGCTGGATGAAAGGCTGACGGATGAAGCCTGGCAGGAGATGGAGAAAGCAGGAAAACGTCCGGCGATGCCTTCTTGGACATCAAGTTTTATTTTCAGGTAATTCTGCCATTTAATCACCAACTTGGCCGCATTTATAAGGATGCCGTCAATGTCTGGGAAGCGGGCGGCTCAGATGAATACGGCTTTTCCGAACCGGTTTAATTATCGGAAAAAATGTTTATTTCCCTCCGCACTTATAGTTATCCCCATGTGGTCAATATCTATCCTGCCCTGTATAGAATCGGGAAGCTTTACGGCCTTACCGAACACCGGACTCCCGAAGAATATCTTGTCAGAAAACAAATCCTGAATTAATCCGTATATTTTAATTCTATTCGAGATTCGCTGTTTTTGTTGACGGACAGCAAATTTTGCGGGTATGATTGAACGGATATAATTGGAGGATGGGAATTTAATATGAAAGGACTTATTTAATATGAAAAAAACACATTTTTTAACCCAGACCGGATGGACAGCCGCCGCTTTTCTGGCCATTGTTTTGCTCTTTTCCGGATGCCGGACGGCGTCAGATTATCCCGGCTACAAAGTCATTGAAAAACGGTTTGTATCCGAGGTCAATGCCGAGTGCATCTACCTGGAACACGAGGCTTCCGGCGCCCGGGTGTTCAAAATCGCGGCCGACGATCCCAACAAGACTTTTTGTGTGGGATTCCAGACCGTTCCTGAATCGGACGCGGGCACACCTCATATCATGGAGCATTCGGTCTTGAATGGATCCAAGAATTTTCCTGTAAAAAGCCCTTTTGACGTGCTTTTAAAAGGCAGCCTCAATACATTTCTCAACGCTATGACCGGGAATGATTTCACCATGTATCCCGTGGCCAGCATGAATGACAAGGATTATTTCAATTTTATGCATGTATATTTAGACGCGGTTTTCAATCCCCTGATATATGAGGATCCGCGCATCTTCATGCAGGAAGGTTGGCATTATGAACTCATAGATAAAGACGCCCCCCTGATCATTAAAGGCGTTGTGTATAATGAAATGAAAGGCTCCTTCTCCAGTCCTGCCAGCCTGCTCTGGTTCCGGATTCTGAAAAATCTCTTCCCGGAAAACGGGTACTCCAACTCATCCGGCGGTTATCCCCCCGCCATTCCGGATTTAAGCTATGGGGAATTTTTGGATTTTCACCGCCGCTACTACCATCCCTCCAACAGCTATATTCTGCTTTACGGCGATGCCGATTTATCCAGAGAACTGGAATTTATCGACCAGGAATATCTATCCCAATATGAGCGGTCCGATTTTGAGGCCGGATTTCCCCTGAATCCGCCTTTTGATGCAGTCAAGGAAGTGGAGGCCTCATACTCAGTGATGCCGGGCGCCCCGGTGGAAGATCAGACCTACCTGGCGCTTAATTTCGTGATCGGCCAAAACACCGACGAAGCCCTGGTCATGTCGCTGGACGCCCTGTCCGATGTGCTGGTCAACCAGGAATCTGCTCCTGTGCGCCTGGCCCTCCAGGAAGCCGGCATCGGCAAGGATGTTATGGCCATGACAAGCCCGTTTCATCAGAATGTGTTTGTTATCATGGTCATGAACGCAAATCCGGAAGACAAGGACGCCTTCCGGAAAGCAGTCATGGATACCCTGCAGAAGGTGGCCGAGGAAGGCCTGGATAAGGAAGCCATCGAAGGAACCCTCAACCGCATGGAATTCCGGCTGCGGGAAGGCAATACCTCTCAGAAGGGACTGAGCTATATGATGCAGATGCGTTCCGGCTGGATGTTTGCCGGCGATCCGTACCAAGGGCTGGAATACGAGAAAACTCTGGCCGAAGTCAAAAAAGCCATGGATGAACCGGTATTGGAAGAACTGATCCGGACCGGGATGATCAACAATCCTTACGGCCTGCTGATGGTGATGAAGCCGGAGCCGGGCCTCGAGCAGCAGCGAATGAAGGAGCACACCGCCAAACTGGCGGAATATAAAGCCGGTCTCAGCGAGGAAGAACTCAATGAACTGGTGGAATCCACTCAAGAATTGATGGCGTATCAGCAGCGGGAAGACAGCCCGGAAGCCCTGGCAACCATTCCCATGCTGGAGCTGGAAGATATAGGGAAAGAGGCGGCCTGGTATGGTGTTGAGGAGAAAGAGGAAGCCGGCCTGCCGGTACTGTTTCATCCGGAATTCACCAACCAGGTGGTGTATAGCAACCTCTTTTTTGATCTGAGAGTTTTGCCGCAGGATAAGTTGGCCTATGCTTCTTTGCTTACAGAGCTGCTGGGTGCGATCGCAACGGAGAATTACAGCTTCGGCGACCTGGATAAAGCCCTGCAGATTCATACCGGCGGCTTCAACACCTTGCTCTCAACCTATCTGGAAAACCAGGATGATGACCGGATGATCCCCAAGTTCCGGGTGGCGGTCAAATCCACCCGGGATAAGCTGGGCAAAGCTCTGGAGTTAACCCAGGAGATTATCACGGCCAGCCTGTTTGATAACAGTGAACGGATCGGAGAATTGCTCAACCGGCATCAGGCTGGTCTGGAAGCCCGGATGAAGCAAGGCGGGCTGCAGGTGGCCGGCAGCCGCATCAGTTCTTATCTGTTCAACGAGGGCCTGTTCAGAGAGAAAACCAGCGGCGCGGAATATTATTGGTGGGTGACTGATCTGACAAAAAAATATGATGAGGATCCTCAGCCTGTGCTTGAGGAGCTGTCCCGCTTAGCGGATCAGTTGTTCCGCAAGAGCAATCTGATCGCGGCTGTCACATGCAGTGAAGAAGATTACAGCGCTTTTACCCAAGCCTGGAGCACCTTTGCCGCGGCTGTTCATGAAGGCGAAACCCAATTCCAAGCATGGAATTTTCAGCCGGAACCGGCCAATGAGGCTTTTCTTACCGATTCCAAGGTGCAGTACGTGGTCAAAGGTTATGATTATAAAGAGCTGGGCTATGAGTGGGATGGGCGGATGCACGTTCTCAATCAGGTTCTTTCCACTGATTGGCTGCAGACCCGCATCCGGGTCATGGGCGGCGCCTACGGCGGATTTGCCCGGACGGGAAAAGACGGAAGCCTCTTCTTCATGTCATACCGCGATCCCAATCTTAAGGAAACCCTGGAAAATTATGACGCAACCACCGAATATCTGAGGAATTTCGAAGCCGAGAAAACGGCCATGACCCGGTATATCATCGGAACGATATCCAACTTGGACAATCCGCTGACGGCATCCAGGAAAGGGGACACGGCGGTGCAGTATTATTTTGAAAAGACCACAGCCGAGGCGCTCCAGCAGGACAGGGACCGGGTGCTGCAGACAACCGCCGCCGACTTAAAGGCAATGGCGCCCATGATTCAGGATATGCTGGGACAGAATGTGATCTGTGTTTACGGCAACGAAACCCGTATCCGCGAGAATAAAGACCTGTTCAACAAATTAGTGGTGCTGCAGAAGTAACCAAAACGGGGCCGCACCAAGAAATCGTGTTTTGTGGTGCGGCCCCATTTTAATAATTGACCCGGCTTTCTTACTGTGATAGATTTTCTTTCTGATGATGGATTTTGACCGGTATTTGCTGCCCTTCCGGCTTCGGCCTCAGAACTCTCATGATAATTTTTTCTGCAAATCCATTTGTAATGATGATCATTATCCAGCCGGTGGCTTACCGCGAATCCATCATAACTAATAAAGGAGGTGGAGGATGCATGTAAAAAGAACACTGACTTTTGCCGGCGTGCTCACGCTGGCGCTGGCGGTTGTGAGCGCCTTTGTCATCCAATCGACGGATGCTGAGCAGGAGCGGCTGACAGGTTATGAGTACTGGGAAGGCTGCACATCGGTCCTGGTCGGGAAAGATGCTTCGTCTGATGGATCGACCATGACCACCCATACCTGTGACTGCGGTATCTGCGACTGGACTTTCCGGTACGTTCCGGCGGCCGACCATGAGGGAGGAGCCGTCCGCAAGATCTATCACGTCAGCCAGTACAAGACCTGGCCCCCTGAACAGGGAGTTAAGTGGGAGCGAATAAAAGATGATTATACCGGGCTGGATATTCCCCAGGTTCCTCATACCTATGCTTATATCCACGGAATGTTCGGCTATATGAATGAAAACCAGGTGGCCTTCGGGGAATCGACGATCGGCTGCCAGAAAAAGATGCGAAATCCGACCCCGTCCGCCAAATTTGATCTCACTATGCTGACTCTCGTTGCAATGGAGAGAGCCGCAACTGCGAGAGAGGCGATCCAGATTATGGGTGATCTGGGAACGACATATGGATACGGATTCAATGACGGCGGCGAGATGCTGGCGGTATCCGATCCCGATGAAGTCTGGATTTTCGAGATCATGCCGGTTGGCCCTCTCTGGGCTCCGGAAAGCGGGAAGCCGGGTGCCATTTGGTGTGCCCAGCGGGTCCCGGATGACCATGTTAGTGTATGTCCCAATGAATCGCGGATAGGCGAGATAGATCTGGCTAATGAGGATTATTTCATGGCCTCTTCCAATGCAATCTCTTACGCTATCGATAACGGGTACTATGACCCCGAAAGTGGAAAAGCGTTTAACTGGAAAAAAGCCTATTCACCTACCTATGGAACCGCTGAAGGTACCCAGGGCAGAAGAGGCCGGTTATGGCGTTTTTTCAACCTGGTCGCTCCCTCCAAAAATTTAGGGCCGGAGACAGAAAGCATGGACTTTCCCTTTTCTGTGAAACCGGACAAAAAGCTGTCCCCCCAGGATGTCATGGCGATAACACGGGATAAATACCAGGACGCCATGTTTGATCCGACTGAAGGAATCAAAGGGGGGCCCTTCGCCAATCCCAATTATTACCGGGGATTCACCGCGGATGAAGAGCGGTATAACGGCCCGCGCTGCATTTGTGTGAATAATGTGGAATACACCACCTTGACCCAATGCCGGGACTGGCTGCCTGATCCAATAGGCGGCATTTTGTGGCTGTCTTTCGGCGCCCAGGACACCGCCTGTTATATGCCCATCTATTGCGGGGTCAATGACATTCCGGAGTCTTTCCAGGTCGGCGACCATTATGTTTTTGATAGAGACGCAGCTCGCTGGGCATCGGATTATGTCGATTTCCATACCCAGGTGGTTTATTCCTATGCCATTGAGGATGTCAAAAAAGCCCAGGCGAAATGGGAGGGGCAAGCGTTCAGGAATATTCCCATCATCGATGAAGCCGCCCTGGAGTTATTGGCCAAGAATCCGAATGAAGCTCGGCAGTTACTTACCGATTTTTCGATAAATAACGCCGATTCCGTCGTCAATGCCTGGTGGGATTTGGGCGATGCTCTGCTGGTTAAATACAATCATTTCCGCATTTATGATCCAGAGGCGCGCAAAGTCGGCCGGGTGGAGACTCCGGAATGGTGGAACCGGGCGGTCATTGACCAGGACAATCTGACCCCTGTCCCGCCTCCGCCACCCAGAAAAAAATAATAAAACGGGGCCGCATATTATTCCTCTTATTAAAACCTTGGATCGGGGAGGGGATTTATCAGCAGATTGACGCCTTCAAGGACTTTTGCGGTCTTTTCAGCGGATAAAGAGCCGATTTTTTCCGTTAAATCAGCCTTATTCACAGTCACGATTTGAGAGATATTCACGACATTATTTTTCTCAAGATTGGCTTCGCCTTTCTCAAGGGTCATATTCCCAGGCGCATGCCCGTGTTTCAAATTTGATGTCAAGGCACAAACCACCACCGTATTAATGCGGCTGGCATTGAAGACATCATTTTGAATGACCACATGGGGATGGCTGAAGCCCGGCTCTGATCCTCTGGGGGCTTCTAAATGGATCCAGTAAATATCACCCTGTTTTATTTCCATCAGTCTCTTTCAGAACTTTGTTTTTATAATATGCTGCACTTTTTTCCCGACGGCGTTTTTCTTCAGGAGAATCTTCTTGGGCATACGCAGTGTTTAATTCTTTCAAAAGTCTTTGCGATTTTGCTTTTTCCAAATAGAGCTCG
>CAYRTV010000110.1:0-8082 GCA_964427225.1 uncultured Eubacteriales bacterium | reverse complement strand
ATCTGATGCTTTTTTATCAATTTGAACAATCCCTGCCGGCTGATTCCCATGGACGCCGCTGTTTGTGAACGATTATAGTTGCATTTTGCCAAGGCTTTATGGACATATACTTTTTCGAATTCATTACGGGCCTGAAAAAAATCATTCCTCTGAGGAATCTGTTTGTGAACAGTCTGACGAATATGAGGGGATAAGTGTTCCACCTCTATACAGTCTGCGTTTCCGGATAAAATCAAACATCTTTGAATTTCGTTTTGAAGTTCCCTCACATTTCCGGGCCATGAGTGGGCCGATAAAAAGGACAAGGCCTGAGAAGATATGGCCATACCGGAACGGCCGCAATTCCGGGAATATTTTCTTAAAAAATGATCCGCCAGTTCCAAAATGTCACCGCGCCTTTCTCTGAGCGGCGGGATATCAATGGAAACAATTTTCAAACGGTAATAAAGATCTTCGCGAAATCGGCCTGCCTCAACTTCATCTTCGATGCATTTATTGGTCGCACTGATAAATCGGACATCAATGCGCCGGCGGTGGTTTTCCCCAATCCTTCTGATCTCCCGTTCTTGAAGCAGCCGCAATAATTTTGCCTGCAAGTGCGGTGACAGGTCCCCGATTTCATCCAGGAACAGGCTGCCCCGGTTGGCTTCTTCAATCAGGCCTTTTCTATCCCGGCAGGCCCCTGTGAATGAGCCCTTGGTATATCCAAACAACTCACTCTCTAGAAGATTCTCGGGGATAGCGCCGCAGTTTAATGCTACAAATGGTTCCCCTCCTCGCTTTCCGGAGTGATGAATATTACGCGCCACCAATTCTTTTCCAGTTCCGCTTTCACCGCCTATGAAGACAGGAGCCGTAATATCATTAACTTTATCAACCAGATCGAAAATTTTCCGCATCGCTGTACTTGAACCGATCATACGGTAGGTCTTGGGATAAAGCTCGTCGTTCAATACCGCCTCCTTTCCTGAATCGAGCACCTGTTTTTCCATATGGTATGGGAAAACACGCATCATAAAACCGCAGCATCAGGGTTACCTCGGTGGGGCTGCATATATACAGACGAAATAGACAGATTATTTTCTCAAAAAAACGTTATGTACTTAATTCATCGATCTTTTTAGCGGCATCGCGGTAATTTTTCTTCCAATCCGTAATTTCCCGGTACAGTTCGAGGGATTTTTTGGGGTCTCCCATATCTTCGTATAAAGATGCCAATTCATATTTCAAAGCATAAGACTGTTCGGTGCCGTCTTTAGCCAGTTCCAATGCTTGATTGATCCATTTCATCGCTTTATCGAATTCCCGTTTTTGCCGGTAACAAAAACTAATAATACTGGAACTTTCGACTACAAGCTTATCGCTTTGGGCAGCTAGTTTGCATTCTTCAATTGCTTCATCCATAAGACCCTGTTCCAGAAATGCAATCCCTAAATTATAGTGGCTGTCATAATCTTCCTGGTCAACTTTTTCATCCAAAGCCCGCCGGAATTCAGAGACAATATCAGACAGCGCCTTTTCTACAATGGTCGTATCACCGCGAAGCTGATAATTATATATTGCTTTAATCGCTTCCAATTCATCCTTGATCTTATCCGTCAGGTCATAATACTGCTTGGAATCGGAATCTTTGGCGGCAACAGGCACGATATCCGTTTCTGCGAAAATATCCGCCGCTGTTAATTTTTCTTCCGCCGGTTGTTCTTCCTCCGGTGTGGACGGTTTCTTTTTTGGGGGAGGTTTTGGCGTGACGCTTCCAAATATCCGGGTTTCTTTTTCGTGTGCCCCTTTCACTCTATCGGCGATACCTTCATCTCGAACGCCTGCGGCAAATTCATCCAGTTCTTTCAATTTATTTTCAATTTCTGGATTTTCAGGATATTTACTTCTCAACTCAGAAAGCATGCGTCTGGCGTTTTTGAACAATCCTTGTTCCAAATACAGATCCACCTTCGCCATCGTGGACTCGATGTTGGCGCCCGCTTCATCCAGCGGCAGTGATTTTGATGCGGTTTTTCCTCCTTCATCAACGCCCAGCTCTTCTTTTATTTCATTATAAATCTGGTAATACTGCTCGTTATCCGGGAATAAATTCAATAATTCTCCTGAAACAGCCAGCAAATTATCTTTCAGATCTTTTTCTTTATACAGATTTAAAAGGATCTTCAGGACAGCTTCCAAATTATTATCCTGTCCGTTATACCGGTAAACCTCCGCCAATTTTTCCAAGGTGCGCAGATGAGGCAGCCTCCGGGATAAAATCAATCCCAGCAGTCCGATGGCTTGATCTGTTTTTCTTTTTCTTATCAGTTTATCCACCACCGGATTAAACAAGTCAAAGCTCTCATCCAGCCGGTCTTTCTGCACAAAAATTTTTCCTAATTTGACTTTGGCCTCAACTTCCTTCTGGTCAGCGGAAATTATTTTTGAAAAAACCTCTTCCGCTTTATCGATCTTTCCTTCTTCTAAATGAAAATTTCCCAAAATATACAGGGCTCCGGAATTTTCCGGATCTTTTTTTAAGGTTTCATTAATCAGTTCCAGGGATTCCTTCTTTTTATCCTGCTTTTTGTAGAGATTAATCAGGTTCGCCAGAGTCCGGGAATGATCGTCTTTCAGGTTTCGGGCTTCCTCTAAAATCTGATCAACACCTTGCAATTCATTTTTGCGCATCCTGTACTCAGCAACTTTATTCAGCTCTTCGATTGATTTGTCCGCATTGCCGGCTTTTTTGTACAATTCAGCCAG
Source organism: uncultured Eubacteriales bacterium (assembly GCA_964427225.1). GTDB lineage: Bacteria > Acidobacteriota > Aminicenantia > Aminicenantales > Aminicenantaceae > CAYRTV01. The sequence continues at coordinate 5,334 of CAYRTV010000110.1, read as the reverse complement.
CACAGCCCGGGAACCCATATCATCGGGATTTAATACAAGCAGTGATTCATACGCCTCTATGGCTTCTTCAACCCTATTATTTTCTGCCAAAGACCGGGCCAGTTTCTGATATTCGCCTTTGGCTTCACTTGAAAAACCTTGTGTTTCATATAACTTGGCCAGCCGGCGGGATGTCTCAAAATCATCCGCATCTAAGCGTATGATTCTTTTCAAGCAGGCAATGGTTTTTGAATACAAGCCTTTTTCTTCATATATATCAGCAATTTTTTGAAATTCATGGACGGCTTTTTCTTTCTGATCGGATTTTACATAAAGATCCCCCATTAAATTCCGAATGGAAATATCCTGTTCGTCTCCGGTCAGCAGCTTCTGGTATTCGGTTATGGCTTCCGGAATTTTTCCGCGTTTGATATATTTTTCGGCTTGTGCCTGGATTTTTTGTCTTTCTTTCTTTCCTGCCATTTTTCAGTGAAGATAAATAAGAATAAATTTCCCTTAAAAATACTTTACATCATTCATATTGAATCCGTCAATAGTCTAAAATCAAGGCCTGCAGGGTGACGGATAGTCAACGGGGACGGACTTCTTTTAAGCGGGCGGCTTTCCCCTTTAACTCTCTCAAGTAGTAAAGTTTAGCCCGCCTGATCTGGCCCTTTTTTTCAAACTTCACTTTTTTTATGATGCTGGAATGTACAGGAAAAATGCGCTCAACACCGAGACCGAACGAGATTTTTCTCACAGTAAAGGTTTCGTTTAAACCCGATCCCCTCCTGGCAATAACAGTCCCCTTAAAAACCTGAATCCGCTCTTTTTCTCCTTCGCGGATCAACACATGCACGCTGACAGTATCACCGACTTCAAAAACGTCAATATCCTTTTTCATATGTTTTTTTTCAACAGTTTCCATGATATTCATTGCTTTCCCTTTCTTTTTTTATCTCATCTAAAATATCTTTATCTTTATTCGTTAGCCCGCTTTTCTTTAACAGTCCCGGACGGAACCGCCGGGTTTTTTTTAGCGCCTTTTTCCTGCGCCACCGATCGATTTTTTCATGGTCGCCGGAAAACAGCAATTCTGGCACCTTTAACCCTCGATACTCCCTGGGACGGGTGTATTGCGGATAATCCAACCTGCCCTGACTGAAGGATTCAATTTCAACTGATTCTGGTTTGCCGACGACTCCGGGAATAAACCGGGATACGGCATCAACGACCACCATAGCTGCGGGTTCCCCTCCAGTCAAAACATAATCTCCTATGGACATTTCTTCTGTCGCACAATGTTCGGCCACTCGTTCATCCACTCCTTCATACCGGCCGCAGATCAGCACAACCTGGTCTTGTCCGGCCCATCTTTTTGCCACTGCACTGTCGAATTGCTTTCCCTGGGGAGACAGCAAGCAAATCGTAGATTCACCGCTCTTTTTCACAGCGTCTACAGCGCGGAAAATAGGTTCCGGTTTCAAAACCATACCCGGACTGCCTCCATAGGGGCGGTCATCCACTTGCTTATGTTTATCCCGGGTAAAATCCCGCAAATCATGGACAGCCACTTCAATCAGTCCTTTTTCCAAAGCCTTCTTTAAAACACCTGCCTCAAAAAAATCAAAGAACATATCCGGAAAAATGGTAATTATATCAAACCTCATTCAAATCTAAAAGTCCTTCCGGGGGGTCAATGACAATTCGTTTAGCCAAGATGTCCACCTCCCGGCAAATTTGTTTCGTGAAGGGAATTAAAACTTCCCTGTCGCCCCGGCTGACCTCCAACAGGTCATTGCCGGCAGCGGGAACAATGTCCGTCACCTTCCCGATTTCCTGCCCGGTTACTGTTACCACTCTGCTCCCGACCAGATCAAATTGATAATACTCACCATCGTCCGGAGCAAGAAGCTCGCTTTCAGGAATCTGCACTTCTGCCCCGACCAAAACCGCAGCCTCTTCATATGAGGTTATTCTCTCTAATTTAAGCAGAAAATATTTTTGAAGAATGCGGAAAGATTCAACTCGGTATGCCTTTACCGAGCCGTACTTATCTATAAATACCTTTGAAAAAAAAAAGCGTTTTCGCTGAGCTGATCAAGGGGTGAATTTTCATCTCACCCTTCACCCCCCGAACCTTAACGATTTTTCCTAAACTTACTAAATTATCCCTTCTCAATGATCTCTAAATTAAATCTTCTCTTTAATTTCATGCCGGCGGCGCCAAGAATCACTCGAATCGCTCTTGCAGTTCTTCCCTGCTTGCCAATAACCTTACCCAAATCTTCAGGGGCGACTTTGAGTTCAAGGATTGTGGTCTGCTCTCCCTCCAATTGGGAAACGACCACTTGTTCCGGATTGTCAACCAATGCTTTAGCGATCATTTCTACGAGTTCTTTCACTGTAACCTCCTTAAGTCTTGTTAATCGGTTTGTTTTTCTCTCTTAGAGACTTTATATAAAAGAGATTGGACTGTGCTTGAAGGCTGAGCTCCTTGATCCAACCAATATTGTGCTCTTTCCATGTCCACATTGACCTCCGGGGGTTCTTTCAACGGATCATAATATCCCAGAATCTCTTTGGTTCGACCTTCTCTGGGTTTTCGGGAATCCATAACAATAATACGATAAAAAGGCCTTTTTTTGGCACCGAGTCTCTTGAGTCTGATTGCAACCATTGTTAGTCTATTTTCTCCAACTTTCTTTGATAAATTTTGATAATACCGAAATTAACTACATAAGTCAACTGTTTTTGGTAACTTGCCGTTTGTAAACACCTATTGTTCATAGAGTTACAGGTGACAAAGCACCGGATCTATTTTTCCAAGGCGAGCATTTTTTCCAGAAATTGAATATGATATTTTCCTTCATTAAACTGAGAATTGGCCAAAACCTTGAGGTGAAGATGGATATTGGTCTTGACCCCAACCACAGTGGTCATTTCCAGGGCGGTTTCTATCTTTTTCAAAGCCTCCTTGCGAGTCGGGGCATGGGAAATTATTTTAGCCAAAAGTGAATCATAGTGTGAAGGAATAGTCCAGCCTTGATAGGCAGCTGAATCCACCCTAATTCCCTGCCCACCCGGCAGAACTAAAAATTCGATTTTTCCAGGCGATGGAATAAAAGTACGGGAATCTTCCGCATTAATCCGGCATTCGATGCTGTGGCCATGAAAAGCCATATCGTGGTCCAGGGATAACGTCTCTCCCGCAGCGATTTTGATTTGTTCTTTGACCAGATCAATACCGTATAATATTTCCGTAATAGGATGCTCCACCTGAACCCTGGTATTGGCCTCCATGAAATAAAAATGCTTGTTTTTGTCCACTAAAAACTCAAAGGTTCCCAAGCTGGTGTAATTAAGGTGTCCGGCAGCGGTTTCAACCGCTTTTATCATTTTTTTTCTTAATTTTTCATCAATAAACGGAGAAGGGGATTCCTCGATAATCTTTTGATGCTTACGCTGCACAGAACATTCACGCTCGGCGAGTGCCAGCGTGTTTCCTTCCTGATCACGGATAACCTGTATTTCAATATGCCTGGCTTCCTGGATGTATTTCTCCATATATAAAGCAGGATTCCCGAAGGCGGCATGGGCTTCATTGCGGGCAATGGTGAATTGATCGGACATATTGGATTCAGCTTGAACAATCCGCATTCCTTTTCCGCCCCCTCCGGCCGCAGCTTTCAAAATCACCGGGTATCCGATTTTTTTTGCCTGAGCAGCGGCATCCTCCGTGTTTTCAACCGTCTCATCTGACCCGGGGATTAAGGGGAGTTTGGCCTTTTTCATTTCCTGTCTGGCCCTATTCTTATCTCCCATCAACCGGATTACGGAAGCAGACGGACCGATGTAGGTAATGCCTTCCTGCTCGCAAACTTCGGGAAAACGAGGATTTTCCGCCAAAAACCCATACCCGGGATGGATGGCATCCGCCTTGGTTATGTTGGCAGCGGAAATGATATTGGGAATATTTAAATAGCTTTCACTTGATTTGACTGGACCGATGCAGATTTTTTCATCAGCCAGCATGGAATGTAAAGCATCCTTATCGGCTTCAGAATAAACCGCCACTGTTTTTATCCCCATCTCAGCAGCGGCACGGATGACTCTGAGTGCGATTTCACCTCTATTGGCAATCAATATTTTTGAAAACATGGGATCATCACTTGGATTTGACGGCAAAAAGCTTTTGACCGTATTCCACCGGCTCGCCGTTCTTGACCAGGATATCTTCCACTACGCCGGCAACCTCAGCTTCAATTTCGTTCATAAGTTTCATCGCCTCAATAATACACAGGGTTTGGTTCGGCTGGACCGTTTCTCCGATTTCAATAAACGGCTCGGAAGAAGGATCCGGTGCCCGGTAAAATGTTCCCACCATCGGTGAAAGAACATAATGAAGATTATTATCAGAAGCAGCCTCCCGGCGGGATTCTTCAGGCTTGGGATCCGTCGACACGGTTTCAGGACCGTGAAAACCCTGCTGAATAACAGTTTGAGGCTGATTTCTGCTAATACTGATTTTAAATCCTTCGGTTTCCAGTTCAAAATGATGCAGATTCTTCTCTTCCAGCAGGTCTATGAGTTTTATGACTTCATCATAATCGATTTTGGATTTCATTTTTAACTCCTCGGCAAACGACTACTAACTTAAAGGTAAAAGCCGGAAAAGTCAAGTCAATCCGCTGCCTGTCCCCGAGGGTGATTGAAGTTTAACCGTCAATCCGCTATCATCAAATCTTGATTCAATCTATTATCAGCCGGAGGAGAGAATCCGGGCTTCAATCCGCGGATTCAGGCTGATTAATAAAGGCGGATTTCATGTTAGATCAATTATCGGACCGGTTCCAAAAAGTTATGAAATTTCTCCGCGGGGAAGGGAAAATAACTGATAAGAATATGGAGCAGGCCTTAAAAATGATGAGAATGGGTTTTCTGGAAGCGGACGTCAACTATAAAGTCGTTAAAAGTTTTGAAAACAAGGTTAAAGAAAAAGCATTGAACAGCGAGGTGATGGAAAGCCTGACCCCCGCCCAGCAAGTAATAAAAATTGTCAGAGATGAGCTGACTTCCATATTGGGAAAGGAAGCCGAAGGCCTGAATTATGATTCCTCGGATCCGGCCGTTTTCATGCTGGTCGGGCTGCAGGGCACAGGAAAAACCACCACCTGCGGCAAATTGGCCAAAATGACCTCTGATCAAGGGAAAAAACCTCTCCTGGTGTCATTCGACCTCAAACGCCCGGCGGCGCAGGAACAGCTGGAAACCATCGCCGGGCATATATCCATTCCCTTTTACAAACTCTCCAAAAAACAAATGTCGTCTCCCCGAAAAGCATTGAAGGAAGTC
>CAYRTV010000109.1:0-8093 GCA_964427225.1 uncultured Eubacteriales bacterium | reverse complement strand
AAACTTTCCATTTGAACTTTCAATAAAAATCATGTTAATCGCTGATAAAAAAGAATTTGCAAAAATATCGCAAATTTTTTATGAATAATTCAGGCTAGAATGAAAACTGCGGGGAAGGGAGTGAATAGGAAAAAGTGAAGATCATAGCGAGGAACAAAACAAATAATAGCAAAAATAGAATTACGATATTTATGATGGCTGTCATAATGGCAACAGGGGCATGTGCGCCCGTGAAACACAGGACGGAGGGACCGGTGCAGACCGGAATGGCGTCATGGTATGGTCCGAAATTTCATGGCAAAAAGACCTCCAACCAGGAAATTTATAACATGTATGACCTGACCGCCGCGCATCAAACCCTTCCCTTCGGAACCAGAGTCATGGTCACAAATCTTAACAATAACCGATCGGTGGAAGTCCGAATCAATGACCGGGGGCCTTTCATTAAAGGCCGAATCATCGACCTTTCCTATGCCGCCGCACGTGTGCTGGATATGATCGGAAGCGGCACCGCTCCAGTCAGGCTTGAGATCCTGAACAGCCCCGGAACGGAATTGCCAAAAGCACGGTACGCGGTTCAAGTCGGCTCTTTTGTCAGCAAGCAAAATGCCGAAGATCTTTTCTCGCAATTAAGCAGGACTTATCAGGATGTCTATTTGGAAAAGCACCCCACCCAACAGCGAATCTACTGGCGGGTTCGGATAAAGGCGGACAGCCGGCAGAATGCCGCATCTCTGGCAAGTCGGCTGGAAAGGGCCGGTTACGCTGTTTTTATTGTCGAAGATTAGGAATCTCTCTCAAACAAATAGGCGGAATCCTTGATTTGATTGGTCACTCCGTCATGAACGGCAAAGAGTCCGCCTTCCCACATGGCGGCTCCTGCATAGCGGCCCTTTTTATCGACAGCATAGAAATTCAGTTGAAAGCCCGGCCGTCCTTTCTCATCCAGGCGGTTCGGCCAGAACTTGGCTTTTTCAGCCACCCGTTTTAATGCCCGCAGGCAGGCTTCTTCAGGAGAATATCCGTCCCGCATAAACTCCACCACCATATTGGAACCGCAGGTCAGAATATTGGCTTCGCCCAGACCGGTGGATCCGGCGGCCCCAACATCGTTATCCACATAGAGCCCGGCTCCGATAATGGGAGAGTCCCCCACCCGGCCGGGAATTTTAAAAAAGAATCCGCTGGTCGTGGTCACGCCGGCTAAATCTCCGGCGCTGTTTAATGTGCAGCAATTAATGGTTCCGTGAGATTCGATAACCCGGCGGATATCATCATCCAGCTTTTCAGATTTGGGCGGGTACCAGTAATCATTTTCAGAAAGCAGCTCTTTTCTCCTCAGCCAAATTTGACGGGCCTTTTCAGTTAATAGATTATCTTCTTTAAATCCGTGGGCGCGTGCAAATTCAAGCGCTCCTTGGCCCATCAGCAACGCATGTGCCGTCCGTTCCATGACTCGTTTGGCGACTTTGGAAGGATTTTTGATATTCTGCAAGGCCGCCACAGCTCCACCGTTATGGCTCGGACCATGCATTACCGATGCATCCAGCTCTACAATGCCCTCTTCGTTGGGTAGCCCTCCGTAACCAACAGATGTATCTTCCGGGTCATTTTCGACAATATTAACACCGGCAATAGCGGCATCCAGGGGATCGGATCCTGTTTGCATGAGCTGCATGGCCTTATTAGTGGCAGTCAGACCGTTGCGGCTGGAAATGGCGACAAAGCGCCCTTTTTGAGCCTGGGCCTGTAAATTGATTTTTCCCCCGGCCAATAAAGCCGCGGTGCCGGCTCCGACTCCGGTTTTTATAAAGTCCCTGCGAGATAGATTCTTTTTCATATGCGCCTCCGGATTTTTAGGTCCCAAAAAGCTACTCTAATTCAATTAAACTTCTTTACAAACATGATGTCAATGATCTCTTGGGATACACCTGCACTATTCACTGGCGGGAACGACGACAGCTCTTTTTTCCATGTTTTCTGAGTAACGATGCGGCGATAGGAGCTTATACCGCTTCCTATGATGAGACGAAACCGATTCTTTTGGCGAAGCAGTCTAAGATCCCCACGGCCGCTCACGCGGCCTGGGGATGACATGCTTGAGCTGCCGCGGCCTGGGAATGACAGCGGAGGTTTGACAGAAGAAGAATGACGTTGTATAAAACGCTTCTCTATGAAGACCAAAGTCCTCATTTCTTCGTCGCTGTTTCATTTGCTTAACGACGCCTCTACTGTTGCTGTGCCCATGATCTTTCCGCTGCTGTATAATCAGGGAGAGCTTATCAGCCGGTATACTCATATCGGAATTCTATCTTATTCCGGAATGTTCCTGACTTTTTTATGTCAAATCGTGGTGGCACATAATGCCCACCGTTTTGAGTACCGTTGGATTCTCTTCACAGCTTTTGCAGGGTTATCTGCGTCCATTTTTTTAATCACATTTGCTTCAACGTTTGCATTGCTGTTTTTATTTTATCTTGTCATGCGGATATTCGCCAGTTTTTATCATTCCATCGGTGTAGCGACCGTTTCGCGAACCCATTCCGGCCATTCTCTGGATTTTGCTATGGGCGTTCAAAGCGGATCCGGCAACTTCGGCATCCTTATCGCGTTCATTGTCGTCGGCTATCTGGCTGAAAAATCCGGCTGGCAGCAGCCGCTGTATGTTTGGGCAGGCGGCATTTTTTTACTGGGCAGCGTCGCTTTTATCCTGCTGCGTAAAATCAACCTGCGCAATCCTTCATCCCGTACGCCGAAATGGACGGCATGGTCAGGAACCCTGAAAAAAATCAGTTACACCATTCCGGGTATTGCACTAGGGGGAGCATCTTGGGCGGCCACGGTATATTTTGCTCCGTCTCTTCTGAATCACAGGCTCCTCATTCCCCTAGGCAAAACGGGCATCTATATGGCTGCCTGGATTCTTATGGGAACGATCACGCCCTACCTTTACGGTTATCTGTCGCACAGGTTGGGACGGCGTCTCATCTGCTGGCTTTCTCTGACTGGTACCACTCTGGGCCTTTACGGTTTGTTTTTAAGCCGTACGTCTCTGGCCGCGGTCGTCAGCCTGCTTTTTTTTGGGATGTTCATGCTGTTGCTGTTTCCTATTCTGCAAACCTATATCGGGGATGCCGCCCGGGCGGAGAATCAAGATGTAGCCTTCACCCTTTTCGCCAATATCCAGATGCTGAGCGGCGCTGCCGCCGGTTTGATTGGCGGGCTGGTCTCGGACGCTCTCGCCATTCAGTATCCATTTTTGATTTTGGCTGTCTTAGGTACTCTGACCATGATCTTTTATGCTATTCGGAGACCGTTTAGGTTGGATTCGTAATAGCCGGCTCGCTTCGCTCTAATTATTGCGTCCCTCGTGTTTATTGCGTTCTTTGATTCAGATTATTCACTCGGATTGTTGCGGCTGCATTTTGGAAGTCTTCTTCAATATGTTTTTCACCCCGGCTGATCCCCCAATTGATCCAACAGCAGGATGACAATTTCATGTTCAACCGGATCGATATCGAATTTGAGGGAGTCGTCTTTAAAAATTTTCCTGGGTTCCCCATCGATCAGAAGCTGGTACTTCCCTTTGGTCAAAAACCAGATCTTAATTTTCCTGGTTTCCTGGACCTTAACCCGGAATGAAACCCGGTTTTTGGAATACAGAAACTGGCGGAAAACAGCACCCCCGTTTACATGCACTATCTTTTCCCCCTCTTCTTTTAGGACAATATCCTTGGAGGAGATCTTAAGATCATAATGCCGGCCCTGAATTGCAATCCGCTCTACTTCGCCTTTCTTCTCAGGATAAAGAATGCCGAAGCGAAAACCTTCCCATGGTGTGATATCAATATACTCTTCCAGCGCAATCAAAGCGAATAACGGGCCCCAGCTCTGGTAACGCTGTCCTCCGGCTTCGCCGGTGCGGGAATCATAATTTTCCGGGCAAAGCTGGAAGTTCTCCCAGCTGCGCATGAACAAATTGGAACTGCGGGAAGCGAATTCACTGGCCACCGCATCATACCCATATGCCTTTAATCCCTGGTATACCAGATAATTGGTGGGCGGACAGATGGTTCCGCGCCAATATTGCTGACTGGGCTGGGAGAAAGCGGGATCATCCCGGGAAATAGTGGGAATCACGTATTCGCCCCAAAATTCATTTTCATCCATCAAGTGGGCCAGCATGCGGTCAGCCCGCTCTTTATCCGGAATTCCGGCAATCAAGGGATAAAAATTAGACGCTGCTTTTCGATAGGAAAAAGTCCCGTCCCAATGCCGGTCGAAATAGAACCCTTCGGTCTCATCCCATAATCCCGTATTGATCAATTCTTTCATCCGGTCATATTCCCGCATATAGGCCTGATAATCCCGGCGGTTTTTCATTATATTGGCGATTTGCGCCATGCAGTAGGCATCGAGGGCATAAAGCGAATTGAGATCAACACAGTTCATGGTTAAAGTTTCCGTATTCTCATTGAAGCGGGCTTCATCCCAATTGGGAAGGTCATCCTGGCCAGATTCCCACATGGCCCGCTGCCGGCCGGGAACATTTACTTCCCAGGGGAGAACATTATCGGAAACTAAATCAGTATCCGAGCCCCATTCCAGAAGACCGTCCCGGTTGCCGTCCCGGCGGGGATGGCCCTCTTTCGGAGCTCTCCAGAAAGCATGCCATCTTTTCAAATATGGATAAGCATATTCAAGCATATCCATATCCCCGGTTTTCTGAAAAACTTTCAGAACACAAAAAGCTCCCACCGGCGGCTGCGAGCGATCCGGGGTGCCGTTGAAACGACCCCTCCAATTGGGAATGTTTCCGTTTTTATATTGCGTCTGCAGCACAGAGCGGATGACATCCTGAGCATATTTCGCACTCTCGACTGATAATTCCAGGGCATTGAAAAATGAATCCCATTCAAAAATGGTCCAATGGTCCTCTCCCCCGGAAGGACGCGGAAAAATCCAGCGGCGGCCTGCGGGCGTATAAAGACGGTGACGGCCTGCCTGATACAGCGTCATCCAGAAAATATTGTTGGTGATGGCGTGCGAGACTCCTTTGTGCAGGCCTTTAACCTTGACCCGTTTCTGTTCGTACCGGTCTGCCTCCTCATCCAGAATTTTTGCGATAGTCCGCTGATTTTTGTAGCGATAGATGTGGCTCCGTAAAAATCTGGCGTTTTCCCCGATTCCGGCGGTAAAATATATCTCGCGGCCTGCATCGGGAGAATAAGCCAGGACAACTTCTTCTCCGGTTCCTCGGGGGGAGGACCATTCTTCCCGGTGAGTCCAGAAGAGATAGTGGTAATTCTTGATGGTCAGGCTCTCCCCTTTTACCTGTCCATCCTCCAGGAGCTGATAACGGCCTGTCAAATCCCAGGGGAAATAATGAACTATCTCCACATCGATATATTTGGGAAAGGTGATCCGCCCTACAACAGCCTGCTCATCGGTGCGCGACCACTCGATCACCAGAGTGTCGTCCTTGTTTGCAGGCTTCTTCAGAATCGGCGTGTCTGTTCTTTCCGCATCTGAAAGGAAGGGCAGGCTCATATCAAACTTCATGCGGGCGTAACTGCCGTCAGGAGAATTTGGGCCGACTTCAGAGATTAAAAAAAACAGATCCAAGTTATCCGCGATTTGATTATCCTTGAGTACCCGGACCCGGAATGCAAAAGCACTTTTTTCGTCCGGAATCAAGGTCAAGCCGGCCCAGGCGTCGGCGTCCAAAGCGCCGATATAGGTTTCATTCCAGGGGTAAATAACCTCTGCGTCGGCAGGCGTAAATAACCAGGCTGCGCAAATGATGATAAACGCTGTTATGAATATGTATTTCCGCATAGAATTATTTTTATAAGCCACTATACACATATATATTTATTCTGTCGGGCTTATTCAATAATTTACGGAAATTCGCAGTTTAAATCAATGGTGCCCTATGAAATCAGGCCGGAAATCCATTTTTCACATAATGAGAAACCGTGTCTACGAATAAATCCAATTCGCGCAGGTGGGTATATATACTGGGTGTGACCCGCATACCGGTTACCCGTTCGTCAGTACCGTCGGGAGAAGGAATTCCCACATTAATGACAAAAATTTTGTGTTTGTCCCACAGCGTCTGCTGCAGTTTAGCCATGTCAAAATTCTTAACCGTATAGGCACCGATGCCGCATGACTGCTCCGGATCGTAGGGTGTCAATATTTCCACTCCGGGGAGCTTCTCCAGTTTTTTGGCCCAATAATTGCGCAGATAGCGCAGCCGGGCCTCTTTTCTTTTGGCACCAATCCCGTGATGAAAGGTCAGGGCCTCCCCCAATGCCAGTTTCAGGGCTTCCGGCTGAGTCCCTACATGTTCGAATTTGCGTATATCATCTCCCTGAGGGTCTGCAGCCGGAAACAGCGGCCATATTTTTTTGATCTTTTCTTTTTTGACATACAGAAAACCCGTCCCAATCGGACCCATCATCCATTTATGCAGATTAGCTCCGTAAATGTCGCAGTCCAGATCTTTCTGGGTGAAATCCCAATGGCCGAAGGCATGGGCTCCGTCAATCACTACTTCAATCCCGTGCTGCCGGGCAAGTTCGCAGATCTGTCTGACAGGAAATATCTGTCCGGTCAGATTGGTGATATGGCAGATGAGAATCATCTTGGTTTTCGGCGTTATGTTTTTTTTGAAATAATCAGTGAGGATATCGATGCGTTCCGGAGGATAAGGAAAAGAAAACATTTTAACCTTCACGCCTTCCCTCTGCTGCCTTTGAAGCAGGGCGTTCTTCATAGAGGGATAGTCATGGGTTGTGGTCAGCACCTCATCGCCGGGTTTTAATTCCAATCCCAGGAGAGCAATCTGCATAGATTCGGTCACATTGCGGGTGATGGCGATTTCTTCGGGGGAACAGCCGAAGGTCGAGGCAATTTTTTCCCGGATATTTTCCTTGCGGGGCCGCAGGTAACGCCAGGAGTTAAGGACAGGAGCCCCGTTGGAAAAATCCATATACCGTTTGACGGCATCGATCACAATAGTGGGAGAGGGATGTACACCTCCATTATTGAGATTAACGATACTGCGGTCGATATTAAAGGCCTGCTGCACATAAAACCAAAAGCTTTCATCTTCCGCCAATTGCTGCGGAGGCGTGTCCGCAATCTCACCCAGCTTGGTTTTTAGCCGGGCATACCCTTTTTTGTCCAGCATGCCGAACATCCCCAGTCCGCCAACTCCGAGCCCAAGATTCTTAATAAATTGACGACGGCTTCCCATTACTCCATCCTCCTTTTTTTAGTATTATTTCTAAAATGACATCTCCAATGTCATCCTGAGAGGCGAAGCGACATAAGGATCTTGCACGGCTTCGCCAGGATAAGCGGAACCGAGTCTTTCAGCGAAGCACTCTAAGATCCCCTCGGACGCTAACGCGGCCTGGGGATGACATTTGTATGCATCCGCAGACCTGAAGATGACATCTGAAACCATTTTCATCTATATGGCCTTCTCCCTTGGTTTCGGTCTTTTTCCGTAAAACAAGTGATCCCCCCACAGCGATATCCTCTGGACCGCCTTGGAGCAGGCAGCGGCAAACCGCACCGCATCATGCAGGGCGTTGTTAGGTTTACTGTAAGGGCAAACACTCATGCATCGGCCGCAGTCGGTCCCGCATTGACGCCAAAAAGCATAACAGGCTTCCCGATCGAGTATCCATCTGACCGAGCCGTTTTCTTTCTGTTTATCCCCATAAGGAATGGCATCCGAGGGGCAGTTGACGGCGCATTTTTGGCAAATCCGGCAGAAATCCTGCATACCCCAATTCCGGACCGGATCGGCCTCGAGCGGCAGGCTGGTCGTCACTAAGCCCAGGCGGACACGCGGGCCGTGATCCGGCGTCATCAAAATCCCCATGCGGCCGACTTCTCCGAGGCCGGCCTTCCAGCCTAAGGCCGGGAGCATAGCCTGATAATTGCTTCCGGCCATGTGGGCCCGGGCCGGGTATCCCATCCGTCGGATCCAGGCCGCAGCGACAATTGCAATACGGGCGGCTTCGACATACTTGCGGGCTGTTTCCACAATCACCGGAGCCTGAGGAGCCGTAGTC
>CAYRTV010000108.1:0-8161 GCA_964427225.1 uncultured Eubacteriales bacterium | reverse complement strand
TGAATCAATGTCATCCTGAGGCCTGCGCCGGCATACACATGTCATCCCCAGGCCGTGTTAGCGGCCGAGGGGATCTTAGAGTGCTTCGCTGAAAGAATCGGTTCTGCTTATCCTGGCGAAGCAGGACAAGATCCTTACGCTGCTTCGCTCCTCGATGATATAATAGTATTCACCGTTCACGGTTTTTACGTTTTGCGGTTTTTGCGATTAATGATTAACGATTCACGCTTTAATGTCGATAGTAATTACGTGGGGTTTTGGTGACGACGTAATCCACAGCGGCCTGAATACAGGCCCGAATCGCTTTTTCCGTGGGGGTTTTATTGAAACCACCTAAAGCGACAGGCAGTGAACCGATCCGGCTGGCGCCGCCGACTGCAAAACTGCTGGCACTTCCTTCAACGGATGTAGCCGCGACAATTTGAGATGTTTTGGCATCAATAATACGGATATCTATGGCCATATGCGCTTTTTTCATTCCGCCGCCGACACTTACTCCAAGCACCCGGGTGCCGCCGCCCGCACCCTGTTTAGTTCCTTCAAATTCAGTCACGGCCGCGGTGATAATCAAATCAGCTCCATATATTTCTCCTATAGGAGCTTCGGTTCCTTTTTTAATCCTGCCGGAAGCACCCAAGTCCTGTTCATCCAAAACCGCATTCAGCTGTTCTCTTTCGAGCACAATGTACCGGTTGGTATTGAATAGGGATGTTGTCAGCATATCCCGCATTCCATCTCCGATCTGAGCCCAGCTCATGCCGAACATGTTCATCCATCCGCGCGCCCCCCCGCCTTTAGCGGTTTTATCCACAAATTCACCAACAGCCAGCCGGGCTTTAGGTCCGTTATAATCTTCAGCTTGGGCTTCACTGATTGACGGTCCTCCTGTCGATGTGACACTGGTGGTTGTTCCGCAGGAAAATCCCATAAAAATACAAACACACAATCCCAACCAAATGAGCGATTTTTTCATATCTCCTCCTTGCAAGAATTATAAAAACGGTGTGTAAGAAATGTCAACTTTTTTTTAAAAATGGTTTCAAGGCACTATTTCATTGGGATACGGCCGACATCATTTTGACACTGCCCTTAAATTGGGCTCCGTCTTGAATGGAGATTCGGCGGGCAGTGATTTCGCCGCTCATCCGTCCCTGTTCGCTGATGAAAACTTTCCCAGTGGCATGGATTTGTCCCTCCACCTGACCTTGGATATTGATATTTTTGACCCGGATATCAGCCTTAATCCGGCCTGTCGGGGCAACGATCAGCGTATTGTTTTCCAGCGTTATGGAGCCTTGTATGCGTCCTTCCACCATTAAATCTTCACTTCCGGTGAGATCGCCTTCCCAGCTGAGAGCTCGACCGAGATTGGACGTTCCCGGGGAGGGTTGGATATCAGGCGTCAAATCCTGTTCTTTTTTTTTGGGATCTTGTTTCAGCATGCATATGCTCCTTCGTTGCCTTGTAATAAGAAGCTGATTATAAAAAGACAGCTCTTTGATGTCAATAAATAAACCCGTTCTTGACAAAAACGCCGGTTGTCGATACATTTGACGGAAGAAGCGGACATAGCTCAGTTGGTAGAGCACGAGCTTCCCAAGCTCGGGGTCGCGGGTTCGAATCCCGTTGTCCGCTCTCTATCAATCTCTTTCCAAAGGATGCTCCTCCGAAACGGGCCGGCGGTCCTTCCAGCCGGATGATTTTTCAGGTTTGCTATTCTGGATTATTCAGGCTATTTCTTTTTGCTGAATAGACGATCTTTAGTTGAACGGATAAGGAGAGAACTGACTTTTCCAGCGCCGAATTTTCCTCTGATTTTTAGTCTCCTTACGGCCGCTTTGGTTATTTTTTCGGGCACGCTGGGGGATTCGGGTCCCGGTTTTCGCTGAAGATGAAGCGCATCTGTGGAACAGGCGGTCACACACAAGCCGCAGCCGATGCATTTGGCGATATCCAAAACGGCTTTTTCATTTTCCATATGTATGGCATCCATTTGACATCTGTCGATGCACAGGCAGCAGCCCGTGCACAAGTCTGCATCCAAGTGTGCAATAAAGGGAGAGGCGACCAGTTCGGCGGGAACTGGATGTTTTTTTATATATTTAAGCACCTGGCAGCAGCAGCCGCAGCAGCAGCATATATTGGCGATCTTTTTAGAGAAACTGGGCTGAAGCACTAATCCGGTCTTATCTGCTTTTTCAATCAATTCGAGGGTCTGTTCTTGAGTTATTTCCCGGCCGATGCCAGCGTTTTTATATATTTCCACTCCGCCGCCCATAATCAGGCAGTTTCCTTCAGGCTTATCGCACCCCTCGCCCATGATACGGCGTTCTTTGCGGCAGATACAGGGAGCTTCTAAAAATTTTTTATTTTCTTTCACTAAGCTGACCGCGTCTTCATAGGGGAAAATTGTCAGTTCATGATCAATGCTGTCACCGACTGGAATTGTGCGGAGCTGGGGGGCTTTTTTCCACTCCTCCATATTGAAAAGAATAGGGACGTATTCATTAAAATCCCGGATTAAATCCGGGTCCAGGTGATTAACCTGCATCTCCCAGATCCCGATAACAAACTGGACGGCCATGTAACGCGGCGGCTGCCCTTTCCGCTGCAGGCGGTAGATGAGGCCTCTTTTGGACATATCTTCCAGCATGCGGGAAGCCTGTTCAATTGGCATCCGGGCACGGCGGGCCACAACCTCCGCTTCTTCATAGAGGAGAGTCAGTTTTATTGCCAAAGCGGCTTCTTCAGGTGAAAACATACGGCGAAGAATGCGCAGCTCCACTCCGCTCTCTGTTTCCGGATAACCCCCGGGCAAATCGTCCAGATGCCGGGCCAGCCGTTCATAAATATCATCGCTCATTTTCACTCCTTTTTGTGAGGATATCATATTATCGGAGTGGGAAACAGCGGTGCGGTAATGAACATTGCGCTTTTTGGGTAAATGGCGTAATATTTTTTTTTAAAATTAAAGCAGAAAGCGGAAGGGCCGATGAAATTTCTACTGATTTATTTGGATGCCTTTCAGGCTGCTGAAGATTGGCGGGGTGCTTATTCGCATGGAGTCGGTTATCTCCTTTCTTCTCTTAAACAGAGCGGACAGGACGTTTCTTTTTATCACGTCATCCGCATTCCTGAAAGAGATGAATTTCTAGAGTATGTGAAAAGTCAATCCCCGGATGCAATCGGATTTTCTTCCACCAGCAATATGTATACATATGCACGGCAATTGGCGGCCTGGCTGCGGGAAGACCCGGGATTACAAAAAATTGAAATGCTAATGGGGGGGGTACATCCGACATTAGCTCCGGATGATGTATTAAATGAGGGCCTTTTTGATATCATCTGCACCGGTGAGGGCGAAGCTCCGCTGACCGATTATTGTCGGTTGAGGGATTCCGGCCGTTCCGTATCCGAGGTCCCCAATTTATGGGGAAGGGAAAACGGAAACATTTTCAGGAATCCTAGACGTCCTCTTCCCGATTTAGATGGCCTGCCGTTTCCTGCGCGGCAAGAATTCCAATTCCAGAATCTCCATCATATGCGTCAGGGAGTGGCGGCCGTTATGGCCAGCCGGGGGTGTACTTTCAGCTGCAATTACTGCTGCAATCATGCCCTCAGGGCTCTGACCAAAGGGCTGGGACGCTACACGCGGTTTCGATCCGTGGACAACGTGATTGCGGAACTAAAACTTCTCAAGAGCACATACCCGCATATCAAACGATTTGCTTTCCAAGATGACAATCTCCCCCTGTATCAAGCCTGGTTTTCGGAGTTTTGTGACAAATATCCGGGCGAAATAGGGATGCCTTATTCATGCAATCTGCATCCCAGCCTGGCTGATGAAAAGGTGGTCCAATCGCTGGCTGATACCGGCTGTGTCCGTATAGATATCGGCTTGGAGTCCGGAAATGATCATATCCGGCGGGAGGTTTTAGGGCGAAAGCTGGACATTGAAACGTTTACCGCCGCCATGCACCGTATCCGTGAAGCCGGAATAACCCTTTGCACCAACAACATCATTGGGATTCCCGGGGAAGGAATCCGGGAGATGCTGGAAACCGTAAAACTGAACAGTGAAATCGGTACGGAAATTCTGCAGCTTTTTATTTTTTATCCCTTTCCCAAAACCAGATTATATCAAGTCTGTAAAGAAAGAGGCTTATTGACCGGTCAGGAGCATCAGGATTTCAATACCAAATCCATTTTGAAAATGTCTGCGCAAAAAAAGCGCCGGGTCTATTTTATCCGTGATTATTTTTCGCCCCTTGTCAAGCTCTACCGGAAGCTTTACAGCAAGGGCCGTGCCGGCCGGCTGGCCGCTGGCATAATGGATGCTGTCATTCAAAACAAACTGACGTTCCGCATTCTCTACCCCCATACGACCGGCTGTATCCATCGGCTTAAATCCCGGATGCATCTGCGCCGGGATGAATCGCGGCGAGGGTGTTCATGAGACGACGATATTAACTAGTTTTTTCGGCACGAGAATTATTTTGCGGATGTTTTTTTCTTTAATGTGGCGTTCGACATTGGGCAGAGACTGAACGCGCTGTTTGAGTTCATCCGGGTCAATATCCGCAGGCACCTCCATGTCTCCCCGGACTTTTCCATTGACCTGGACCACAATGGTCAAGGTCTCTTCAATCAGATATTCGGGATCATAATCCGGCCAAGGATGATTTAAAACCGATGGTGATTCCCCCAGCCGTTCCCATAGTTCTTCTCCCATATGGGGAGAAAAAGGAGAAAAAACCAGAATAAAATCCTTAATGACTTTTAAAGGAATAGTTTCTTTTTTATTGATTTCATTGATGAAGATCATCATCTGGGATAAAGCCGTATTGAAACGCATTTCCTCGATATGATCGCCTACAATTTTAATTGTCTTATGCAGCAGTGTCAGGGTATCCGAATCCGGTTCCACGTCTTTGATCCGCGGATGAATCTCTCCGGAATCCTCATCTATGACCAGCCGCCACAGCCGCATGATAAAGCGGTGAACCCCTTCAATTCCCTGAGTGTCCCAGGCGGCGGTTTGATCGAATGGCCCGATAAACATTTCATAGCAGCGGAACACATCCGCTCCGTATCGAGCGACAACGGAATCCGGATTGACGACATTGCCCTTTGATTTGGACATTTTTTCTCCGCCCTCGCCCAGAATCATGCCGTGTGATGTCCGCTTGGAGTAAGGTTCGGAAAACGGTACCAGCCCGCAGTCGAATAAAAACTTATTCCAGAACCGGGAGTATAGCAGATGCAGAGTGGTATGCTCCATGCCCCCGTTGTATAAATCGACCGGCATCCAGTATCTCAACTTTTCAGAGTCAGCAAAGGATTTATCATTATGCGGGTCACAGTAGCGGAGAAAGTACCAACTGGAACCAGCCCAATTGGGCATGGTATCTGTTTCCCTTTTAGCGGTGCCCCCGCATGCGGGACATTCCGTTTTGACCCAGCCCTGAATGGCCGCCAGGGGCGATTCTCCGGATTCTGTCGGTTCATACCGTTCCACTTCGGGTAATTCAACCGGCAGGTTTTCCTCAGGAACCGGGACCGTTCCGCATTGACGGCAGTGGATAACTGGAATAGGCTCGCCCCAGTACCGCTGGCGGGAAAAAACCCAATCCCGCAGTTTGTACTG
Organism: uncultured Eubacteriales bacterium; assembly: GCA_964427225.1. Lineage (GTDB taxonomy): Bacteria > Acidobacteriota > Aminicenantia > Aminicenantales > Aminicenantaceae > CAYRTV01. Next base: position 2,514 of record CAYRTV010000108.1, on the reverse strand, counting down.
GACAGTCGGTCCGCCCAGATCATTTTCAGCAAGCCATTGATTCATGGCTGATATGGCATCGGGGACGTTTTTTCCATTCAGGAAACCGGAATTGACCAGCTCGCCGTCTCCCGTATAGGCTTCCCGGGAAATATCCCCGCCTTTAATCACTTCAATAATGGGCAGATTATGCGTGCGGGCAAATTCCCAGTCCCGGTGATCATGGCCGGGAACCGCCATGATGGCTCCGGTTCCATACGAGATCAAGACATAATCGGCTGCCCATACGGGAATGGGTTTGCCGGTGGCCGGGTTGACGGCGTATCCGCCGGTAAACACTCCAGTTTTTTCTTTGGAGGCATCACTTCGTTCCAGGTCGCTTTTCCGCATGGCTGCTTCAACATATGCCCGGACTTCGGTTTTATGCTCGGGAGTGGTTATTTTCTCAACCAGCTCATGTTCCGGGGCCAGAACCATGTAGGTTGCTCCGAATAAAGTATCGGGACGGGTGGTGTAAACTTCCAGGGTGTAGTCCAGGTCCGGAATTTTAAAGCAAACCTGTGCTCCTTCGCTGCGGCCGATCCAGTTGATCTGCTGTTTGGATATCTTTTCCAGGTATTCCACTTCACCCAGGTCATCGATGAGGCGCTGGGCATAAGCAGTGATTTTGAGCATCCATTGTTCCTTGAGGCGTTTTTCGACCTTGCCGCCGCAGCGTTCACAGGCTCCGCCCACCACTTCCTCATTGGCCAATCCGATTTTACAATCGACGCACCAATTGATGGGAATGCTGGCTTTATACGCCAGCCCTTTCTCCAAGAGTTTGAGAAAAATCCACTGGGTCCATTTATAGTAATCCGGATCAGTGGTATTGACCTGACGGTCCCAATCAAAAGAAAAACCCAGGGCTTTTAATTGCCGGGTGAAAGTGCTGATATTTTGTTCAGTTACCAGGCGGGGGTGAATACCCGTTTTTATGGCATAATTTTCAGTCGGCAATCCAAAGGCGTCGAATCCAATCGGGTAAAGCACATTACAGCCGTTCATCCTTTTCTTTCTGGCCATGATATCAAGAGCCGTGTAAGACCGGGGATGACCGACGTGCAGCCCGTCTCCCGAGGGATAAGGGAACTCGATTAAACAATAAAATTTGGGTTTATCGGAGTGGTCATCCGCTTGGAACGTTTTGTTCTCATCCCAATATTTTTGCCATTTCTTTTCTATCGCAGCATGATCGTATCGCATTGGTTTATCTCTTTTCTTCAGAATGCAGTAACCGCTATTTTAGGCGGAAACCAGCCGGATTGCAACCTATGTCCTGGTATAACTAAGTCTATCTAGGTCTGTCTAGGTCTATTCGGTCTATTCAGTCTTTTCAGTCGGTTTGTTTGGTTCTGGTTCTCCTCAGATGACACGGCCGTGTCAATTATTATATTATAGCAACAGCATACAGCTGAGGATCAACGATGAAAGAATGGCATTATAGAGTGGAAACCAAGCCCGGCAAGGGCTCATGGAATATGGCTGTGGATGACTTTCTGTTTCAAAACCTGGGAGAAAAGCCGGAAACCTATCTGCGGTTTTACTCCTGGGAGAGGCCGACGGTATCCCTGGGATATTCCCAAAAATACGATAAGGTGCTGGACGCGGATTATTGCCGCCGGACAGGGATTGATATTGTGCGCCGGATGACCGGTGGCAAGCTGGTCCTCCATTTTAATGAAGTCACCTATAGTATTTGTTCTTCGGATACGGATTTATTCACCGGCTCTCTCAAGGGGTCCTATCGCCTGATCTCGCAAGCTCTTATCGCCGGCCTGGAGAAAATGGGCATCAAGGCCTCGTTGTCCCAGCCGCCGCCGCAAGCTTATGTCAGAGGCAATTTACCCTGTTTTTCATACCCGGCGGAAGACGAGATCGTGGTTAAGGGACGCAAAATCGCCGGCTCCGCTCAGAAGCGGGAAGAGGGAAAGTTTTTGCAGCATGGATCTATCCCGCTTATCAATGAGGAACAGCGGCTTCGATCCGTTTCGAAATTAAAGGCGGGAAGGGATTCGGTCAGGATGATCTCGATATCTGAGGTTTTGGGCAAAAGCTTGGGTTTTACCCAGGCGGCTTCGGCTCTTGCCGGAGGAATGAAGGAATTTTTTGCCGTCGATTTAAAGCCTTATCCGCTGAACGCCTCTCAGATAAAAGAAATAAAAGCCCTGCAGGAGCAGCGGCATGAGAATCCTGCCTGGGCCCGGATGAAATAAACATCTTTTCCGCGATGCGGCTCTTATTGATTTTTCATATTTATCCTGATAGTATTCTCGTAGAGACTGGGACATGAACGAAATCGAAGAACTCTCCAAAATTGATATCAAAAAGCTTCCCAAACTGAAGGGAATGCTGCTGGATGATCTGCACCAGAATGTATTGAAAAGCCTGCACATGGAATTGGGAAGCGGTCCGGTCTTGTACCTGCTGTCTCCCTCTTTTTCCGTTATTAATCCCACCCCTAATGAAAACATAAATGAATTCATCTCCAAAAAT
>CAYRTV010000107.1:0-8165 GCA_964427225.1 uncultured Eubacteriales bacterium | reverse complement strand
GCAAAAGCGTAATTAAGGGAATTGTCATTGGTTTTTTGCTGTATGTCCCGGTTTTAGAACCCCAGCCCGGATCAAATTCGCCTGAAACATTTATCAGCCGTTTGATCCAGTCTTTAGAAACGAAAAATCTAGCGGAATACTATGATTATTTTGCGTCTAATATCCGCAAAAGAGAAGCCGCTTCCATATCCAGCTTGTTTGAAAATTTTGCCATGGAAAAAGTCACAGCAGCGCCTATATCCATAAATGTTACCGGAGAAAATGAAGCGGCTGCCCACCTGCGGACAACATTTCAGAATTCATTTTCGGTGATTATGGAAACATGGAAACTGGAGTTGGTATTATCCGAGGCAGGCTGGTCTGTCATATCTAAACATAATGTGGGCAACTCTCAAACGATGTATTCTGTTTCCATCCCGTCCTCCCGGGCGGAGAGGGCCAAAGCCGTCGTGATTCAGCATGCGGATATCCGCATTTCATTTGAGGATGCCCTGGTCTTTTATGACAACATACCGGATGTGGAAACGGCAGTTATGATTATGGGAAAGGGCAGCTTGGATTTCGAACCTTCCTTGGAAAGAGAACGGCATCAGCTTGATCTGGTATATGGGGATCCCTTTTTAAGAGAAGACCTGGAATATGCTTTTCTGCGCTGCAGTCATACCTTTTTTATAAAAAACATCAATATCATATCCTATTCAGATGAGATTGCAGCAGAGGTTACCGAAGAAGAGCGGCAAAAGGCTGCTTCCCTGTTTTCCCGTCATTATCCGCGGGCCTTTACGGTGGAAAGTCCCTGGCTGGATTCCCTGGTTTCCGTGCTTCCCCAAGGGGAGGAAGCGGTTTTTGATTTCAAGACCCGGCGTAAAGGCATTTTCAGTTATATATATTCGCCTTTCTCCGAAGAAGAGATCAATTTGTATGAGTGGAAAGAAACCCGTCTGATTTGTTTGTATTCTCCTTCGCTGGATGCAGGAAAAAAGAGGATGTTCATCAGTTTCGGGCAAAAATATGATGTGCAGGATATCCAGCTGGCGATATCTTACCGGCCGGATGACTATCTGTTTACCGGGAAGGCGGACATCAGGCTGGAATCGCTGGTAGGCCGGCTTGGGGCGGTCAAGTTCAAACTCAATTCTGAATTTCAGATCCTGCGGATTGCGGACGAGGAAGGCCGCAGCTTATATTATACTTGGGACCGGCTGCGGGACACGATTTATGTTTATTTTTTCAATCAGGTCCCCCGCGGCAAAACGGCCCGGATCCAGGTTTTTTACCGGGGGGAAGTTCCGCCACCGCCGGTTAATACGGATGTGATTGCCATGAATGCCGCCCAGGATATCGATAATTTTCCGATCGAATACCGGACGTATTTATACAGCCGGCGCGCGTTCTGGTATCCAGCTCCCGCCGATGACGATTATTTCACCGCCGGATTAACCATATCCCTGCCGAAGGGTTATGATATCTTGACTACCGGGATAAAAGCCGGTGTGATTCCCGGCAGCGGATCCGGCGGTCCGGATTTGGTCACGCAGCGTTTTGAATCTCACCAGCCGGTGAAGTATCTTTCTTTTATTGCAGGGAAATTCAGAGAGGTTTCCCGCATAGATGAACCCCTTTCGATTGCTTATTATCACTCAAAACGGGCCCGGTCCGACAATTGGAATGTTCTGGAGGAAACCGGCAGGATATTGTCTTTTTACGAGTCTAAATTCGGAGATTTTCCTTTTGATCATTTTGCCGTCATAAAAAGAGTTTGGGCTTCCGGCGGAGGATACAGTCCTCCGGGATATGTGGTTATTAATGAACTTCCGCGTGGAGGCCGGTTTCGTCTTCGCCTTCAAAGCCGCAGCCCGGTGGATTTTTCACAATGGCAGGAATATTTTCTTGCCCATGAGTTGGCTCACCAGTGGTGGGGGCAGGGATTATCCTGGAAATCATATCGTGACCAATGGCTGAGTGAAGGCTTATCCCAGTTTTCTGCTTCTCTGTATCTGAAAGAAAAGTACGGGCAGGGAGCTCTTTCCCGCATCATTAAAAAGTTTTCCTCTTGGACTAAAAAGAAGTCTGAATGGGGAAGTATCACCATGGGATCCAGAATCAGCTATTTAGATTTTGAAGCGTATCAGGCGATTGTATACAATAAGGCAGCGCTGGTGCTGCATATGCTGAAAGATTACATAGGGGATGAATTATTTTGCACCGGTATTCAGAAATTTTTTTCCAGGAATAAATTCAGGCCGGCGAGCACTTCAGGATTCCGGGGAATTTTTCATGATATCTCGGGTCTGGATCTGGATGATTTTTTTGCCGGCTGGCTTGATTCTTATCAACTTCCCGAAGTCCAGGTCAGGAAATCCGTATTGCAATCCGAAGACGGCTTTTTGCTGCGGTTATATGTGGAGCAGGCCGACCCCGTTTTTGTTTTTCCACTCTGGGTGGAATGGAAAGAGGGAGGGAAAAAGGTAAGGCGGAAAATTATTGTGAGAAAACAAAAGGAGCAATATCTTTTCCGGGGAAACATAAAACCGGAAAAGATCAAAATCAATCCCGATAATGCGGTTCCCGGCAAGTTCCGGATCCGCTGAATCTCTTCCTATTTTGAATCCGCAGCCCTGAGAGCTTGTTTTGTTTTTAGGAATCGGAAATATTATGGATGTCGATATCCAAACGTTTGATCATTTCATTGAGTGTGGTGGGTTTTAACCCCAAGAGATCCGCTGCTTTTTTTTGAACTCCGCGGCAGCGGCGCAAGGCTTCCTGGATAGACTGTTTCTGGAAAATGTTGGTTCGTTCTTTCAAGTTGTAGGTCGTTATTCTTTCCTCCGGGCCGGAGTTATCCAGCAGAAAGGGAGGGGTATTATCTATGGAAACCGTATCGCCCCGACTGAGGACAACCGCTCTCTCGATCAAATTTTCCAGCTCGCGGATATTGCCGGGCCAATGATAATTTTCCATCAGCTTCATCACTTCATCGTCGACTCCGCTGATCTTTTTATTATTCTCTTTATTATAAATATCCAAAAAATGTTTTACTAAAAGCGGAATATCTTCGGTCCGTTCCCGTAAGGGAGGAAGTTCGATTTTTATGACATTGAGCCGGTAAAAAAGGTCTTCCCGGAAAGTCCCTTTTTGGATGAGTTCTTCCAGACCGGTATTGGTGGCGGCGATGACCCGCACGTCTACTTTGATGATGTTGGTGCCGCCCAGGCGCATAAACTCTTTTTCCTGCATGACTCGCAATAATTTGGCTTGCGTTTCCAAGTTCAGGGAAGAAATTTCGTCAAAGAAGATCGTTCCTTGATCGGCTGCTTCAAATAAACCTTTTTTGAGGTTGGTGGCTCCGGTGAAAGCGCCCTTGACATGCCCGAAGAGATGGCTTTCCAGCAGGTCAGGCGGTAAGGAGCCGCTGTTGACGGTTATGAATGGAGCTCCGGTGCGATTGCTGTTTTGATGGATGGCTCTGGCGACCAATTCTTTTCCGGTTCCGCTTTCTCCCTGAACCAAAATGGTGCTTCGAGTAGGGGCAACGGCTTTAATGGTTTCGAAAATATCCTGCATTTGCTTGCTTTTGCCGATGATATTTTCAAAATTAAATTTCTTATTCAGTTCATCCTTCAAGCGGATATTTTCCTGCTGGAGATGCTTATGTTCAATAGCGCGTTTAATAGCAAGCAGCAGTTCATCGTGTTTGAAGGGCTTCTGTACATAATCGAAAGCACCGCTCTTCATGGCGGAAATAGCGGACTCGACGGAAGCGTATGCGGTAATAATGATAACCTGGGTATCCGGGGCTTTTTGTTTGATGTTATGTAAAACTTCAATTCCGTCCATTCCCGGCATCAGCAGGTCCAGCAGAACCAGATCAAAGGACTGCGAATCAAATTTTTTCAGAGCTTCTTGTCCTCCTGAGGAGATCTCTACTGCATATCCTTCCGATGTCAGCAAATCTCCCAGGACTTCATGAATGATGGGCTCATCGTCGATGATGTGAATAATTTTTTTAGCCATGATGTTCCTGCTCCCTGGTTAAGGCATCCAGGGACTCCTTTTTTTGCTTTTGAATCGGTAAGTAAACGGTAAAAACAGTGCCCTTCCGGGCCCAGCTTTTTACATCAATATGACCGGCATGCTCCTTTACGATGGCATAACTGATTGACAATCCCAGACCGGTTCCCTTGCCGATCCCTTTGGTGGTGAAGAAAGGGTCGAATATATTGGGCATATGCTGGCTTTTGATCCCGGTTCCCGTATCTTCAATTTTAACCGCTGCATATTGACCGCTCTGGAAAGTGCGGATTTTCAGTATGCCTCCGTCCGGCATGGCATCCAGGGCGTTTAAAATAATATTGATAAAAACCTGCTGCAGCCTTTCTCCTTGTCCCCAAACTGAATCAACGGGATTCAGTTCCAGTTTGAGTTCGATGTTCATATTTTTCAGCTTGTAATCGATAAGAGCAATGATGGATTGAACATTCTCTGTGATATTCACATTGTGAAACATGGAATCGGATGGGTTGCGTGCGAAATTCAATAGGTTTTTAACAATCCGGCCTACACGGTCGGTTTGGGCTTCGATTTTATTCAAAATACGGGAATGCGGCGAGTCGGAAAGTTTTTTCTGCAGCATCTGAATATAGCTGGAAATGCCGGTCAAAGGCGTGTTGATTTCGTGTGCGACTCCGGCGGAAAGCAATCCGACGGAGGCAAGTTTTTCCGAAGTTAACAACTGCTGCTGGAGGGACATTTTTTCGGTCGTGTCTTCAAAAACAATCACAGTTCCGTATGGATTCATTTTATTGTCGAGCAGGGGGGTTTTAGCGATGTCGAAAATCTTATTTTCTCCATTGGGAAGCTGCAGGCTGATTTCACTCAGCAGCCGGAATCCCTTTTGAGTATCAGAAGGGAAAACAGCCGCATAATTCTGCGCACCCAAAATATCAGCCAGGTTCTTGTTTGTGACCAATTCTTTTCTTTTATGGAAGGTTTCCTCCATGACCCGGTTCCAGCCGATGATCTGATCATTTTTATCTGTGACGGCCACGCCGACGGTCAAACTCTCAATAATATTTTCGCTGTAATCTTTCAAACGCTCCAACTCCAGCGCCCGCGCATGAACCTGATCATACAGATATGCGTTTTCAAGAGCGAGCGCCATAGGTGAGGATATCGTGCGCAGTAACTCCCAGTCTTCCGAATTAAGGAAAGTGTCATCCGTTTTTTTTCCCATGGCTAAACACCCGATCAAATTTCCCTCAACCTTCAGCGGAAGCAGATGGAAAAAATGAAGGGTGGTCATGGCATTGGTTTCAGATGCCTCCATCTTCCGGTCCGTCAGAGAGAAAAGGGAAACAAATTCCTCCTCCATGATTCTCCGGTAAAGAGACGGATTCAATTGAATTTGATTATGAGGAAGAAGCGTTTGCTTGCGGGACCTTTGAATGTAAAAGCTTCCCTTTTTACTATCGGAAGGAAGCAGCAGAGCGATATGTTCTATAGAGAGGGCGTTCGCAATCAAATCCAGGAGGGAACGGGATAATCTGTCTAAATTTCTTTCCCGGCTTAATTCTTCGCTGATGGAAAGCAGAGTTTTCCGGTAATGATAGCTGCGCCGGTAAATAGCCCGGTCCAGCAGGGATTGAATCAGATTTTTTAAGGGAGTAAACAAAGTGGCACCCAGGATGATCGCCATTATGCCGAGGAGGAGAACATTCAGATTGTCTTCCGAGGAGATTTTTGTCTGGGAACTGACTATAAAGTATACCGCGGCGATAACCATGTACGAGGTGATTAAAGTAATGGCCTTTTTCAGCAGGACTTCCAGATCCATGAGCTTATAGCGGGAAATGGAATAGGCGAATGCCAGAGGTATTACGGCTTGCAGAACCATGGTCGCTTCCGCAATTTTAGATGGAACTGTGCCTAAAATGTATGGAAAAGCATAGATAATCGCAAAAGGAATAAATCCGATTCCTAATCCGTATGCGACCCATTTTAATTGTTTTTTTATGATTAGATTCGTAACTTTGTATGAATCGTAAATGATTACGCTCAGGGCGATTAGAGTGAACAAAGTAAAGTGGAAGAGATTCAGTTTTTCCAGTGTCATGAAATAGTCGTATATGAAAGATTCACTTAATTTGAAAATATTGGGTAAATGAATAAATATTTGCGCGAGCAGCAAAAGGGAGGCGGGAAGATAGAAAAAATAGACGGAAAACGGCCTTGATTCTTCTAATTTCTTCCGTTTTGGGAAAATAGTGAAGAAATGCACCAGCAAAGGAGGAAAAAAAAGAAAAGAAACAATATCCAGCCAATAAAACACTGTATCCAAAAAATCCAAATGCCCCGTGGGCGAAAACACCTGCAGAGAAAAAAAGGCCAGGGTGACCAAAAAGAAGAATATATAAGGAGGGGACAGGGGCTTTCCGGCATTGATAAAAACGATCAATCCGATGACGAACGCCGTCATGCCGATCAAAGCCAGATAAAAATAAAGTAAATGGGTCCCCTTTTTTTCGACATAGAAGGAGGGGAACATGGGGAAGCCTTCCCTTACGATCTCATAACGAACCTTTTGATTGGAGCTTTCCGCAATCCAAAGCTGTTTGGCCACGTCGATGGGGTTTTCCATTGGATTCAGGTTAATGGAATAAAGAATATCTCCCCGGTTTATTCCGGCCAAATAAGCCGGGCTGCCTTCTTCCACACGAATGGCGACCAGGCCTTCTTTTCGCTTTTGCCAGGTCACTCCGTCGGCCGGTTTTTCCCATAGGATCTTTTTATAAATATTCAGGCATCCCAGGACGAGCAATAAAAACACAGGAAGAATAATGATGAGAATCTTAAATTTTTTCACAGATGTTTTCCGGACTGACATCTTAGATTGTTAATCCAAAAAATTGAATCATGACGGCAAAATTTTTTCAATGCAATATGTGAATCCTGGCTGAGCGGACTGCCCAATTGACGGCCGGTTCCGCCAAATATCTTTTGAGAACCGGATTATCCTTCAACCATAAAGGATTGGTATCCCGGGAAAGAAGGTTATTCATATAGTCATTTTCAGTTTGCTCGGTTTGGGGGGTATCGACTTGAAATGCGGCTGCGGCTCCCGGGCCCCGGACGGTTGAAAAAACAGACAATGCTGCGGCGAGCAGAGCTGTAAGCACGACCATCAATAGCTTAATCTTCACGAAAGTAACATAAAGATTTCCTGAAAGTTTGTCAACCGGCTGCAGTTTTCAGCAGCTTGATTTTTTTTTGAGCAGAGACGGACAAGCGATTTATTGACAAATCCCAGGGGATAACCTATGATGACACTGATTACATTTATATGGGAATTATCAAAAATGCCTTATTTTCAATGCCGTTTAGCATCCGAAGACGGACGGGTTTTTTCGGAATCACATTTTTCTCCGTCGCAAGAATCCTGCCGTAAGCATTTTGAATCCCAGGGATTTTGCCTTCTTTCCATTAAGCGGGATTGGAAAAAAACAGAGGTGTCCTTTTCTTTGGGCCGAAAGCATATCAAGTCAAAAGATTTCGTGATGTTCAACCAGGAACTGGTGGCCCTGATCAATGCCGGATATCCTATCTTAAAGAGCCTTCAGATTATCATAAACCGGGCCAAGGATCCTCGCTTGCGGGAAATGTTAATGGAAGTGGAAAATGAGGTGAGGAGCGGCAAATCATTGTCTGAAGCTTTTTCTGCCAGCAGTGTTGATTTTTCCACAGTTTATATCGCCTCCCTGATGGCGGGAGAACGGGGAGGAAACCTGCCGGAAACCATCAACCGGTACATCACATATGAGAAAGTCATCCGGAGGACCCGTGAACGAATAAAAACAGCTCTGACGTACCCGGTCCTGCTGCTGCTGTTATCCGGAGCCCTGCTGGGCGTTTTGATCGGATTTATCATTCCCCGGTTCTCTGATTTTTATTCTGATTTCGGTGCGGAGCTTCCTTTTGTCACACGCGGGCTGGTCGCCTTTTCTTTTTTTGTCAGAGATCATATTTTTTATCTGCTGGCATTGCTGCTGATATTAGCAGTCGGCTATGTGCAGATGAAGAAGAAAACCGGGACCCGGATCCTGCTGGACCGGTGGAAATTAAAAATTCCGATTATTCGCATGGTTTGGATCGAATCATCCGTTGCTCTT
>CAYRTV010000106.1:0-8167 GCA_964427225.1 uncultured Eubacteriales bacterium | reverse complement strand
GGATATCGCCTATCATTCCCGCAAACTATGGGTGGACAAGGAACGCTTCGTCTCCCTGCGGGAAGAGCGTTATGCGAAAAGCGGCAAACTGATTAAAACCACGCAGGTTAATAAGGTTGAACGGATCGACGGCCGCTGGTTTCCCGTGGAAATGGTGTTCAAAGATGAATTGAAAGCCGGTGAAGGAACGGAGTTTGTCCTGGAATCGGTCGAATTCAACGCCGATATCCCTGATTACATTTTTTCCAAAGCTTCGCTGCGCCGGTGAGTTTAATCCTAGCCTGGATTATTCCCGGGTCGAGATTGCCGCAGATGCGAGGTAAAAGACATGAAGACGAACTGTTTCGCAGGTAAGAGTCAGGAGTAAAGAGTCTTTTATTTATTTAAAGGAGATTTGAATATGCATAAATGGTTAATATTAATTTTTTGTTTTTTTCTTATCATCACTTTTCAGTCTTTCACCTTCTCAAGCCAAAATGAACCGTCTGCGAAAATCGCTGTCGCTGCTGAGGGGGAAACCTTAGATGCTCAAGTTGCCAATCAAGCCGCTAGGGGGTTATGGTTTCTTTTTTTTGATGCCAACGGTGAGCTGATGGATTCATCAGAAAACCCGTACAAGGATGAACGCGGCGGAGCCGGCGTCAGTTGCGCTGACTACTTGGCCGTAAAGGACGTCACAATTTTTATTGCAGGCAACGCCGGACCTAAAATGAGGGACGCTCTGGACAGCAACGGCATTGAATTTATTGCATTTTCCGGGACAGTCCGAGACGCTGTTGCCGAAGCACTTAAGAAATAAGCATAAATCAAAATCACGCCCCAATATTCTCTTTATATGCACCGATTATGAGGCAGGTGAAGACGGGCCTTCTCTCGGCTCTTCTTTCCTGGATATGCCGGCTTTGGATGAATTATGCCGGAACGGTCTTTTTTTCACCCGGCATTACAGCACTGCTCCGGTTTGCCAGCCGGCCCGTACGGAGGCCGCGCGGGCAAGGTTCTTCTCCTCGGGAGAGAGGAGCGAGGCCGGGTGCCCCTTTTATGCTTAACGGAACCAATCCGGCACAGGCCGCTTTGTCCATGTTGCAAAACCTGCTTTCTCAGCGATATAAAACCTGCGGTATGCCTGCACGGCATCGCCGGGAATTCTGTAAACGTCAGGCATAGCCTGCGCAAATTCAGTCAGCCCCACATCTTCAATCGGCGGGGACGGCAAGTCGCGGGCTACAACAGCTGAGCTGTGATCGCGGCGGTGATTGAACCTGAACTTGAACTCCTGATTGAGATTCTCTGTCAGGGAATGAAGCCATTTCCAGTTGGCAAGAGATTTTCCCGTCCAGATAGTACAGGGATGGTGTATATGGGTCGGCTTATATGGCGCTTCCACGCCATTTTCATTAAGGACTGTGCACAGCATCTGCGTGCTTTCCAGTATCATCTTGATCACATGCTGATCAGCATGGTATTCAGCGCATTTTTGAATGTCTGTATCTAATATGAAAATATTCATTCACTTTTCCGGCCTGATATTTTTTTCATTGCAATTAATCATGCCCCTGACATATTAGTTCGAAATTAGAGAAAAGTAAAAAGTAAAAAGTATTTGTGTTTTATCTCAAACCTTACATCTCAAATTCATCTTCTTAGGAGGGCGAAACCCGTAATGATATGGGAAAAGTTATCTGTGGTAGAATGTGCTTTGAAAGCGAGAATAGATTATGAGAAAAAAATGGACAACGGATGATATCCCTGATCTGTCAGGAAAAATTGTCCTTATAACAGGAGCCAACAGCGGCATCGGATTTGAAGCAGCCGGGGAATTAGCCCGCAAAGGGGCCCATATCATTATGGCGTGCCGCAATATGGGCAAAGCAAATGCCGCTAAAAATGAAATGATGAATGAAATCCCCCGGTCAAAGCCGGAAATAATTCATATGGACCTGGCTGATCTGAAATCTGTTCATCTATTTGCAGATATATTCAAATCGAAATACAGCAGCCTGGATATCCTGATCAATAATGCCGGCATTATGATGGCGCCGTACGGAAAAACCAAAGACGGCTTTGAACAGCAGTTCGGCATCAATCATCTAGGCCACTTCGCTTTGACCGGATTATTGATTGACCGCATTCTAAAAACGCCCCATTCCCGCATCATCAATGTCAGCAGCAATGCCCACCACATCGGCAATATGGATTTTGACAATCTCATGTATGAGGGAGGAAAAGGCTATTCCCCTACCCGTGCTTATGGACGTTCTAAACTGGCAAATATACTTTTCACCTATGAATTAGAACGACGCTTTGAGGCCACCGGAGCCGAAACGATTGCCGCTGCTGTACATCCTGGAAATGCACATACCCATCTCACCCGCTATCTGGAAAAGAAATGGTATTTCCGTTTATTCAGCCCTCTAAACAATCTTATTGCGCAAAACGCTGCCATGGGGGCTCTTCCTATCCTGCGTGCGGCTGTGGATCCCGGAGTCATCGGAGGCCAATATTACGGCCCGGACGGTTTTTTGCAACAAAGGGGGCATCCGGTGGTGATTAAACCAAGCCAGGCCTCTTATGATAAACCTTCTGCGGAAAAACTCTGGGAAGTGTCTGAACAATTAACGGATGGTAAGATTCAAATTTAGTCCCACTTCAAGATTTTATCAGACTTAAAATTATCTCCCTACAATAGTCATATTACCTAACCTGGATTATTCACGCGCATAACCCACCCAGACCGATGAAAATAAACCAAGGAATTAGAGTGGAAAAGGTCCAAGACCTGGAGAAGCATTGGGAAAAGCTTTGGATTCCCCTTTGCCTGCTTTGGTGGAGGTCATGGCGATTCCACTAAGTATATCTCGGCTGTTCGTAAATAAAAAACCAGAGTTTTCAGAATGCCGGGGGCGGGACTCGAACCCGCACACAGGTGCAACCTGCGAGGGATTTTAAGTCCCTTGCGTCTACCAATTCCGCCACCCCGGCATCATGGTGATGGGGAAGATTGAAATTGATTATATCACAGCTCATTTGGGCTCACAAGATAACCCTTGAAAATCCATATTTATTATATTTCATTGAATAATTGCCTGCACTGTGATAAAAAATAATCTACGTTTCGGTGAGGATAAAGAAAGAATGAATGAAGAAATTCCTATACAGAAGCCTAAAGGGAAATTGGGAGTTTTGATTCCGGGCTTTGGTGCTGTGTCCACGACTTTCATCGCCGGGGTTATGGCAATAAAGAAAGGTATCGCCCAACCCATCGGATCGCTGACTCAGTTGGGAACTGTCCGTTTGGGCAAAAGAACTGAAAGCCGGGTCCCCATGATTAAAGATTTTATTGAATTAGCCGATATGGATGATCTGGTTTTTGGAGGATGGGACATATTCCCTGATAATATATACGAATCGGCTTTAACGGCCGGTGTTCTGGAAAAAGATTTATTGGCACAGGTCCGCAAAGAAACGGAATCGATCAAACCCTGGAAAGCCGTATTTGATCAAAGATATGTCAAAAAGCTTATGGGCCCGCACATTAAAGAGGGTAAAAACAAATATGACCTGGCCATTATGCTGATGGATGATATCAAAAATTTTAAAAAAGAAAACACTCTTGATCGAATGGTGATGGTCTGGTGTGCCTCCACGGAAATTTTCATGCAAAAGGGCGCAGTCCACGATACTCTGGAATCTTTTGAAAATGCCATGAAGAATAATCATGACTCAATCGCTCCATCCATGATATATGCCTATGCTTCGCTTAAATCCGGAGTCCCCTTTGCCAATGGAGCGCCTAATCTGACAGTGGATATCCCCGCCCTGCATGAATTGGCCGCCCGGAATAATGTTCCCATTGCCGGGAAAGATTTTAAAACCGGCCAAACGCTGATGAAAACCATTCTGGCGCCGGGGTTTAAAGCCCGCCTCATCGGACTAGACGGCTGGTTTTCCACCAATATTTTGGGAAACCGGGATGGTGAAGTGCTGGATGACCCCGATTCTTTTAAAACCAAAGAAGAAAGTAAACTATCCGTATTGGAATACATCCTGCAGCCAAAGGTCTATCCCGACCTATATAAGAATTTTCATCATAAAGTCCGGATTAATTATTACCCTCCCCGGGGGGATAATAAAGAAGGCTGGGACAATATCGATATTTTCGGCTGGCTGGGTTATCCCATGCAGATTAAGATCGATTTCCTCTGCCGGGACAGCATCCTGGCTGCGCCTATTGTGTTGGATTTAGTATTGTTTCTTGATCTTGCTAAGCGAGCCGGCATGAAGGGCATTCAGGAATGGCTGTCTTTTTATTTCAAAAGTCCCATGTGCGCTCCGGAAATTTATCCGGAACATGATCTTTTCATTCAACTGATGAAATTGAAAAACACGCTCCGTTACTTAAAGGATGAAGACTTGATCACGCATTTAGGCCTGGAATACTATGACTGAAATGGCCCGGTCAACTTAACCAAATGGAAGATTCCATAATAAAGTTTAATAGATTGATGCGGGAAACACATGAATAAGCAAACCGAGCAAGAAGTAAGATTATTGCCCCACCGTTTCCTCAATTTCGTTTTGGACAAAATGAGCCGTCTGGCTGAAATTTTCGTCCGTTTGCAGATTACACCTAATACCATCAGCACCATCGCTTTTTTTTTCGGCCTCGGAGCAGGAATTTTATTTGCACTGAATTATCCTTTTTGGGCTATCGTCCTCATCACCTTATGCGGAGGTTTAGATATCCTGGACGGCAAAGTCGCAGTGAAAACAAACAAGACCAGCTTATTCGGGGCTATATATGACTCATCACTCGACCGCTATTCGGAATTCTTCATTTATTTGGGTCTTGCAGTCCATTTTCGCAATCACTGGGCTTTATGGGTTGTTTTTTTCACTTTTCTCGGCGCAACGATGGTTAGTTATACCCGGGCCCGGGCGGAAGGACTGGGGTTTAAATGCAATGTAGGAATCATGCAGCGGGCGGAAAGAATGGTTCTCCTCTTTTTTGGTGTTGTGATTGGGTTAGTATTCCATATTTATCTGGAAGCCGTAGCCACAGCCTTGATTATTATTGCCGTGGTCTCCAACATCACAGCCGTCCAGCGTATTTACCAAGTCAGGAAATTGGAAAAAGCCAAGAAAGCCGTTCATGATGTGAATGGCCGGTCGTAAGGCTGCTCGCTTCAAGTGCATTCTTTTAGTCCATTCGATGCTTATACCCGGTTTTTTTATTTTTGATTTAATTAACCTGGATTATTCGACAGTGACGCTTTTTGCAAGATTCCGCGGCTGGTCCACATCCGCACCACGGGCGGAGGCAATATAATAAGCAAAAAGCTGCAGCGGCAAAATGTTCAAAAACGGTGTCAGTAACGAATGTGTCGCCGGGACAGCAAGAACCCGGTCCACTTTGGATGCGATCTCCTGATCCCCTTCCCAAGCCACGGCGATGACTTTTCCCAACCGGGCCCGAATTTCAGAAATATTGCTGACAATTTTCTCATAAACACGGTCCCGGGGAGCCAGCACCATTGTGGGCATTTTATCGTCGATAAGAGCAATCGGGCCGTGTTTCATTTCCCCGGCGGGATATCCTTCCGCATGAATATAGGAAATTTCTTTGAGCTTCAAAGCTCCCTCCAATGCAATCGGATAATTCACCCACCGGCCCAGAAATAAATAATGGGAAGCAGTCACGAAATCCAATCCCGCCGCCTCCCATTCAGAAGACATGCCGAGAATCTGTTCCATTTTATGCGGAAGACGCTGGAGTTCGCTCAGGAATTTTAATCCCTCGTCTCTTTCCCACCGGCCTCGAACCTGCGCCAGAAATACTCCCATCAGAGCCAAAATGCCCATTTGCGCTGTAAACGTTTTGGTCGCGGCGACTCCAATCTCCGGCCCCGCATGAGTTAAAACAACACCATCTGTTTCCCTTGTAATAGAGGAATTAGCTGCATTGGTGATCCCTAGTGTCAAAGATTTGCGGTTCTGGATTGACTTAAGTGCAGCCAGGGTATCTGCCGTTTCCCCGGATTGAGATAGAGCCAGAACCAAAGAACGGCGGTCCAGAATGCTGTCCCGATAACGGTATTCGGAAGCATATTCCACATCAACAGGAAGTCCAGCCAGTGATTCGATCATATATTTCCCAACCAATCCGGCATGATAGGAGGTTCCGCAAGCCATGATTACTACGCGGGATATCTTCTCGAGTTTATCCATATCCATCCCGCTTTCTTCCAGATAGACTTTTCCGCTGTCAATAGACATTCGGCCTTTGAGAGTATCCCGGAGAACGCGGGGCTGTTCGTAAATTTCCTTCAGCATAAAGTGCTTGAAGCCGCCCTTTTCCACCATGAGGGGAGACCAGGATATAATTTCCGGATTCCTGTCTATAGATTGTCCCGAAAAAGTCATTAATTCGAGCCCTGTCTTTTTTACCACCGCAATTTCGCGGTCCTGCAGAAAAACAAACCGGCGTGTATGGTTAAGTAAAGGATTGATATCTGAAGACACAAAGTACTCACCCTCTCCCATCCCCACCACCATAGGCGGGCCGCTTCTGGCGCAGACAATTTTCCCCGGGTCCCGGGCTGATAGAACAGCGATCGCAAAAGCCCCTTTTAATATCGCTGCGCTTTTTAAAACAGCATCTTCCAGATTCCCAGAAAAATTATCTTCGATCAAGTGCACAATAACCTCGGTATCGGTTTCTGTTATAAATCTATGTCCTTTGGTTTCCAAGATGGATTTCAGTTCAAGATAGTTTTCAATAATCCCGTTATGGACCACAACTGCAGCGGCTGAGCAATCAATATGAGGATGGGCATTTTCTTCAGAGGGCCGGCCATGCGTGGCCCAACGGGTATGTCCGATGCCGTAACTGCCGTCAATGGGATGAGTATACAGTTTCTCTTCCAGCTGAGCGATTTTTCCTTTAACCCGGCTGCGTTTAATTTCACCATCCCGGACTAAAGCAATCCCGGCCGAATCATATCCCCGGTATTCCAGCTTTTTTAATCCCTCCAAAAGAACAGGAATCACTTTTTTTGGGCCGATGTAACCGATTATGCCGCACATTTATTTCTTTTTCCGTTTAAGCTTCCAGTCCTTTTTTTCAATTTGCCGGGACCGTTCCAAAGCCAATGCGCCCGCCGGAACGTCCTGAGTAATGGTTGAGCCGGCTCCAATATAAGCCCCTTTCCCAATTTTCACCGGAGCAACCAGTTCTGTTCCCGATCCCGTAAAGGCTTCATCTTCGATAATGGTTTGATGCTTGTTGCGGCCGTCATAGTTACACGTGATTGTCCCCGCGCCGATATTAACATTTTTCCCAATCCGGCTGTCGCCAAGATAAGAAAGATGACCCGCCTTGGATCCCGGACCAAAATCAGTTTTTTTCATCTCAACGAAATTCCCGACTTTTGCTCCTCGGCGAACTATTGTTCCGGGGCGGAGGTGTGTAAACGGGCCGGCCTGGGACCCTGATTCCAACCTGGTTCCTTCAATGACGGAAGACATCAATATCTTCACATTATCCTCTATTTGGCAATCGCAGATATAGGCAGATGCTTGTATCACAGCATTTTTGCCGATACGGGTGGCACCTTCGATGATAACACCGGGGTAAATCACCGTATCCATATCTATTTCCACCTGCTGATCTATCCAGGTATGCCTGGGATCCATAATCGTAACTCCCTGCATTGCCAGGGCTTTATTTTTGCGTTCCCGCAAAACCGCCGCGGCTTGCGCCATCTCATAGCGGTCATTCACCCCCACAATCTCAACATTGTCTTTGATTCTGTGTGGACGAACTTTATTTCCTGCTCCCGAAAGAATTTCAATACAATCAGTAAGGTAATACTCATTTTTTATATTTTGATTGGAAATTGTCGGCAATACCTCCAATAAAGCTTTAACCTGGAAGAAATATATTCCAACATTGGCTTCTTTCAATCTCCGCTGGACCGTGGAGGCGTCCTTTTCTTCAACGATACTGATCCGGTTGTTCTCATGATAAATCACCCGCCCGAAGCCCGTAGGATTTTTCATGTCAGCCGCCGCAAAAGTTAAATCATTGTTTTCCTCGCAGTGTTGAGTCCACATATCTTTGAGCGTTGCAGTTTGAATGAGAGGCAGGTCTCCATTAATGATCAGC
>CAYRTV010000105.1:0-8258 GCA_964427225.1 uncultured Eubacteriales bacterium | reverse complement strand
GATCAGCCGTCGATTTCAAAATCTCCGGTATTCGACTCATCCATGCAGGTGTCGTCTTCGGAGGAAAATTTTTGCTCCAGGGAAATGATTTTCACAAGATTGCCGAGATAATTTTGGTCCTTTTTTTCTCCATAGGGAAAAAATTGAGCGCCGATCTGATAATGATAACTTTTCCCTGGATTTGGAGACACTCTGCGCACAACTCCTTTAAGTTTCAAGGCTGAGCGTTCTCCGGGAATTGAAACCTTCATTTGGATTTTAGCTTCGGGTTTGAGTTTTTCTTGGCAGACGAAGAGAATACCGCCGCGGCTGAGGTCGAGAACCGGGCAGAATTCTTCCCCATAGTTTTCGCCGGCAGAAGAAAATATTTTTTCAGTTCGATAACTGACAGTTGCGCCTGGAATTTTAAACCTGACACAGGTCCGTTTTTCCATTTCTTTATTATACATGACCTGTCTCCTTTTCCTGAACTGACATTACCTCTGACTTCGTTCTCGAATAATGGAATTTTGATAAAATTATAATCGGCAGCGATAAGAAAAGTCAAATTACTTAAAAAAAAGGGGGCGGTTTGAATCCGCCCCCCCTTAACTATCTTAAAGTTCCTTCGTAGTGCGCGGTCAATTGCCGTTTACGGACTTCATCAGGAGTGTAAGAAGGAAGAATAACCGGAGCAATCCGATCGGTTTCGATTCCAGCTTCCGCTAGTTCGTTTTCATATTTTTTGACATGTTCTAAGGTAAGAGAGGCCAAATCCACGAATTGTGCATAGTCCGATGCCACAACGCCTGCTCTGCGGCCGAATACGTTATAATCTAAAACCGAATTGCCCATCAGTCGATTGCGTCCATGGACTCCTCCGGATGCTTCACCGGCTACATACAAGCCCGGAATATTCGTTTCGCAATTCTCATTGATTTCAATGCCGCCGTTTTGATAGTGAAGGGAAGGATAGATAAGCATAGGTTCTTTGGTGATATCTATCCCATAGCGAATAAACTGGCGGTGCATGGCCGGAAATTGATGATTGATATAGCCTTTGCCCTGCAGCATTTCAATGAGCGGAGAATCAAGCCAAATACCAACCCGGCCGCTGGGAGTTTTGATTCCGTTATTTTTTTCAACGCATTCCCGGATAATAGCTGAGCTTTCAACATCCCTGGGTTCCCGCGGGAAAACAAACAGTTCGCCGTCTTTATTCAGCGGCTGGCCGCCGGCACCTCGGATTTTTTCCGTAATCAAAAATCCAGCGATTTGTTCAGGGAAAACAGAACCGGTGGGATGATACTGAACCGAGTCCATATACATCAAATGCGCTCCTGCCCGATAAGCCATGATTAATCCGTCGCCGGTTGCACCATAGTGATTCGTGGTGTCAAACCCCCGGATATGGAGACGGCCGTAACCTCCGGTGGCGATGATTGTGGATTTGGCTTTAACGGTAAAGTATTCTTCTGTTTCAATATTGTAAAGAATTCCGCCGGCGCATTTTCCATTTTCATCCAGCAGAAGTTCAATGATCGGCATGAATTCCAAAACCTCAATTTTGTCCGGATGATTCCTAACCTCATCCATTAAAGTGCGCATGATGATGGCTCCCGTATAATCACGGCAGGACAACATGCGTTTACGGGAGGTGCCGCCCCCGTGCAGAGCCTGGAATGAACCGTCTTCGAGTTTGTCCCATACTACACCTAAGTCTTCCAGCCACTTCACGACTTCGGGTGCATCGTGAGTAAGGGCTTCCACTAATTCAGGCTTGTTTTCAAAATGCCCCCCGCCGATGGCATCCAGGTAGTGGCGGGTCGGGGAGTCCTGTTCTTTGACTGCGGCCTGCATGCCCCCTTGAGACATCATGGAATTAGCGTCGCCGATTCTCAATTTTGTGGAGATAATGCTGCTGGACCCTTTTTGTAATGCCGTAATGGCAGCGGCGCATCCGGCACCGCCTCCTCCAATAATCAGGACGTCAGTTTCATAATCAGGAGAGGACAAGTCAAATTTATCCGGATCAATCCGCGTGTGGGATTCCAGCATATCAGCCACTTCAGTGGTGATGGTTTCACCTTTATTCGGACCGACACTGATTTTCCGGCGCGCTTCGGGCTTATAGTCCGGATGAAATTTATTTAATACGTCCTCCCTTTCTTCAGCGCTCATGGGAGGGAAAACGGGTTTTCCGGATTTGGCGAGCTCAAACCGCTGCTGGCGGCTTTGGTCCACCTTATCAAGTGATTCTTTCATATATTCAGGATACATAAGTTACTCCTTCTTGCATCAAGGTTTTTGTTATCATGGTTTATTCTTCCGAATCTCTTGCGTAATATTTCTTTTTCAGTTCTTCCTTGTCTGCATTCATCAAATCTTTGTATTCATCTTCGTAAGCTTTATTCTTGACTTCCTTAATCCGCTTGTTCAATTCTTCACTTTCCTGAGCGAGGTATTTCCCATACAGCCTTTTGGCAAGGATTCCGACATTATATTGTATGATTTCAGCCGGGCATCTAATCGCGCATAAGCCGCAGCACAGGCAATCGAATGACAAGTCCATAACCTGGGCGATATCTCCGCGCTTGGCAGCCTGAATATAATCCATCACTTCCAGGTCCTGGGGACAGGCTTTAGTGCATGAGTTGCAGGCAACACACCGGAAAACTTCAGGGTAATAGGATTGAATTGTTTCCACTTCGGGCGTGATCTGGTCCATATCATAGACAGCTTTATGGGCAGGGATGGCAGGAAGCTGAGCCAGCCACATTCCTTCTTCCACTAAAGTTGTGCAGGCGAGGCCGGTATAGATTTTATAATCTCCCGGAAGGCGGTATACGGTCGCGCAGGCGCCGCAAAAACCTTCCCGGCAGCCGGCGCCCCGTTTAATCTGGTATCCTGCATATTCAAGCGCTCCCATAATGGTTGATTTGGATGGGACCTTATGGGCTCTTCCCATAATATAGACTGTCGTAAAATCTTTTTTTTCGTTATCTTTCTTTTGGGCTATCATGTTTATCCTCCGTTCTGCCTTTATAGCCGGTCCGGCCCTATGCAGTTTTCTCTTCAGGCAAATTCAATGGGCCCAGTTCTTTGACTTTTTCGGTGAATTCGTTGATAACACTTACGAATTTTTTTCCTTCGGCAGCGGAAACCCATTCCAAACGCAGACGTTCCGGTTCAATTCCGAAATCGGCCAGTACTTTTTCCAGCATTTTAATGCGCCGGAGGGTTTTATAATTCCCGTCGATATAATGGCAGTCGCCGGGATGACATCCGCCGATGAAAACACCGTCAGCTCCCTGTTTGAAAGCCCACAATATATGTTGGGGATCAACCCGGGAAGAACACATGACCCGGATCATGACACTGTTAGGCATATATTCCATTCGGGATGTTCCGGCAAGGTCGGCACCTGCGGATGTGCACCAATTACATGCGAAACTGATGATTTTAGGTTCGTATTTTGCCATTATGACTTACCTTCTCCTTTCAGGATGCTGTCGACCATGGAATAGATCTGATCGTCGGTGAAATTTCTCTGCTGAGCAGCTCCGGAGGCGCAGGCGGCGATACAGCTTCCGCAGCCTTCGCATAGAACATCGTTTACGGTGACGATACCTTTCTGTTCATCAAAAACCCGGGCTTCATAGGGACAGACCGGAATACACAAACGGCAGCCGCTGCAGATGTCTTCATCCACAACCGCCACAATCGGATCGTGAAACAGCTCATCTGAAGCGAACATAGCCTGAACTTTACTGGCGGCACCGCTGGCTTGAGCGACTGCTTCCGGAATATCTTTGGGAGCCTGTCCGGCACCAGCTAAAAACAAACCTGAAATGACACTTTCGACCGGACGAAGTTTGGGATGAGCTTCCGCCAGGAATCCATCTTTATCCGTTCCCATCTTGAGAGTTTTAACAATTTCCTCGGTCCCCTTGGACGGCTGCATGGCCATGGCCAAGACAACCATATCCGCTTCGATTTCCACATCTTTACCTGTCAGAGTATCCACGCCCCAAACTTTCATTTTGCCGTTCTCTTCAAAGACTTTGGACACTTTTCCACGCAAATAAACAATATCGTCTTCTTCAACGGCGCGCTGGACAAATTCTTCGTAATTTTTTCCGCCGGAACGGATGTCGATGTAGAAAATATAGGCTTGTCCGTCAGGAACATTATGCTTATACAGCATGGCATGTTTGGCGGTGTACATGCAGCAGATTTTGGAGCAGTATGACTTATGCAGCTCCGGATCGCGGGAGCCGCAGCACTGAATGAACACAACTTCTTTAGGCACGGTCCGGTCGGAAGGCCTGAGAACCTGCCCTTGAGTCGGGCCGGAGGCTGATAATAACCGCTCAAATTCCAGACCATTGACCACGTTGGGATATTTCCCATGTCCGTACTCGGCGATTTGGTCTTTCCCGTACAAGTCGTATCCGGTGGCGACCACCACCGCTCCGATTTCTTCCTCTATAATCTCCGGCTGCATGTCATAATTGATGGCTTTGGGCTCACACACATCCTGGCATTTACCGCAGGCAATGGGTACAAATCCGGGGCAGTTTTCAGCGTCGATAGTAAATGTCGCCGGTATGGCTTGAGGAAAGGGAATATAGATGGCCTTGCGGCCGGTCATGCCTTCGTCAAATTCATTGGGGACCACAACGGGGCAAATGTCGGTACAGTCATCACAAAGGGTGCAAAGACTCGGATCCACATAAGTCGGCTTTTTTAAAATCTTCACTTTGAAATTACCAACATATCCGGAAATTTCCTTGACTTCACTGTATGTCATGAGCTTGATTTTGGGATGCTTTGAAACTTCCACCATTTTCGGGGTCATGATGCATTGTGAACAGTCCAGAGTGGGGAAAGTCTCGGAAAGCTGGATCATGTGACCGCCGATGGAGGGGGATTTTTCCACCAGAATGACTTCGTGGCCGGCATTGGCGATATCTAAAGCGGCTTGAATCCCGCTGATTCCGCCTCCGACCACTAAAGCTCTTTTAGTGACGGGAACACTGATCGGCTGCAGGGACTCATTTCTGCGGACCTTTTCCACCAGGCTGCGGGTGATCTTAACGGCCTTATCGGTTGCTTTTTCCTTGTCCTTATGAACCCAGCTGCATTGTTCCCGGATATTAGCGATTTCGCATTGATAGGGGTTCAATCCGGAGGATTCCGTCACGCGGCGGAACGTGCTTTCATGCAAATTCGGTGAGCAGCATGCCACCACAACACTCTCCAAATTATGCTCCTTAATGGCTTCTTCGATGCACTTTTGTCCGGGGTCTGAGCACATATACACATAATCTTCAGCATGAACGACATCTTCGCTGTTGGAGAGTTCTTCAGCCACTTTTTTTACATCTACGGTACCGGCGATGTTGATACCGCAATGGCAAACAAAAACTCCTGTCCTTTTTTTCATAGTATTACCTTATAATAAGATTTCTTGAATCCTTCTCGGGGAAGAATTCATACAACGATTGCTGTTAAATTGACACATTTTCATTTGTTTTCATCCAGGGTTTTTAATCCGTATTCATACCCTTGATCAAACGCTTTTTTATTCAGTTCTAGAAACCGATCCGGAACCAGGCCGGGCAGGGCCTTTTTCATCACATCCGGAGTTGTGATTTTTGTGATGGCCGTGAAGAATCCCATCATCACCAGGTTGGCAATAATCCGGTTTCCCAGTTCTTCGGCAAAGCGGGTGGACGGCACGGAATAATGCTTGATCTGATCGCGAACCTGTTTCGGTTTGACCAGGTCCTTGTCGGTTATGAGGATACCGTCTTCCCTCAATTCCGGCTCGTATTTGTCGTATGCTTCCTGGGACATGGATACCAGAATCTCAGGACTGGTGATATAAGGATACAAAACCCGTTCATCCGCTACGAGCAGCTGCGATGCGCATGCACTGCCGCGGGCTTCGGGCCCGAAACTCTGGTTCATGGTGGCGAATTTATCTCCATACAGCGAGAGTGCCTTTCCCGCGATAAGAGCACAGCGGATAATTCCCTGGCCTCCAAATCCGGAAAATCTGATCTCAGTCATTGTTTTCTCCGTAAGGTTTGAATTTATCTCCGAGTGTGCGAGACATGTGGCTATTCATGGCTTCCAGGAAAGTCGGTTTTTCAACATCCACAAATTTACCCACAACAAGTTTTCCCTGGTAGCTGATATCCAGTGTATCAGTGGGGGCGCCGTGGCGGATCTCGGAATTATCATAATAGTATTTCAAGAGATTGAGTCCATCACCAAGACGGTTTCTCCGGGCGTATAAAGTGACGCATGGAGTGATGACTTCAATAAAGGAAAAGCCTTTTTTATTCAAAGCTTCCTGAATGGCTTTGGTCACCCGGCGCATATGCAGGGCCGTATATCTGGCGATGTAGGTTGCGCCGGCCGCTTCCACCAGTTTGGGAAGATTGAATGCATATTCAAAATTTCCATAAGGTGCTGTCGATGCGTTGGCTCGAAGGGGAGTCGTTGCAGCCACCTGTCCGCCTGTCATGGCGTAGTTGAAATTATTGACACAGATAATCACTAAATCCATATTGCGGCGCGCTGCGTGGATAAGATGATTGCCGCCGATTCCGGCGATGTCGCCGTCTCCGCTGAAAACAACCACTTTCATTTTGGGGGCGCCCAATTTCAAACCGGTTGCAAATGCCACCGCCCGGCCGTGAGTGGTATGAAATGAATCAAGCTTGACGTAACCAGCCACCCTCCCGGTACACCCTATACCGGAAACAACCGCCAGCCGGTCCAAGTCATAATTCTCTTTCCGGATGGCTTCGTTAAAGGATGTGACCACAGTACCGATACCGCAGCCGGGACACCAAATATGAGGAATCCGGTCCATTCGGAGCAGGTTTTCAACCGGATTTTTTTCTCTTTGAACTTCGGCTTTGTTCATTGTACAGCCTCCTTAATGACCTTAAATATATCATTGGGATCATGGACCCATCCCCCGAGATGGGGGACGCCCCGCACCTGGCATTGTCCCTTAGACACGCGGTCGACTTCTAAAACCATCTGCCCGGCATTGATTTCCGGGACGACAAAGGCGTTGATCTTTCCGGCTAATTCATGAATGCGTTTTTCCGGAAACGGCCAAACTGTTAACAGGCGGAGAGTTCCCACCTTGATGCCGGCGTTCCGGGCCTGCTGAACAGCTTTGACAGCCACCCGAGAAGTGATTCCGTAGGAAATAACAATGACTTCGGCATCTTCGGTCTGGTCTTCTTCGATTTTTATGATTTTGTCCGCATTCTTTTCAATTTTATCAATAATATTTTGGACGTTGACTTTTTGGCATTCGGCATTAATAACCGGATATCCTCTTTCGTCATGGGTCAATCCGGTGGTATGAAAACGGTATCCGTCTCCGGCTTTGACCATGAAGGGGACGCCGTCCTTGTCCAGCTTGTAGGGAAGGTATTCATCCTTAGGGCCTTCATACCATTTTCTTTCTATGATTTCGATTTCGTCAGCTGGAGGGATAACAACTTTTTCATGCATATGCCCGACGCATTCATCGGTCATAACAAAAACCGGTACCCGGTAGGTTTCAGCTAAATTAAAAGCCTCGATGGTTAAATCGAAACATTCCTGGGGAGAGTCAGGGGACAGTGCTATAATGCGGTAATCGCCATGCGATCCCCAGCGGGCCTGCATCATGTCCTGCTGCCCGGTGAGAGTCGGAAGGCCTGTGGATGGGCCGCCCCGCTGAACATTTGCGATAACGAGGGGGGTCTCCATCATGGCGGCCAGACCTATGTTTTCCATCATTAAAGAAAACCCTGGCCCGGAGGTAACGGTCATTGGCTTTTTCCCGGCCCAGGATGCACCAATGAGTGAGGCGATAGATCCCAGTTCATCTTCCATTTGAATAAAGATGCCGCCAACGGAAGGAATACGCGCAGCGAATCTTTCCGCGGTTTCGGTCGATGGCGTGATGGGATAGCCGCCGAAATAACGGCAGCCGGCTGCCAGGGCACCTTCGGCCAGGGCATAGTCGCCGTCGAGAAAATGGGATCCGGTTAAAACTCCATTGGGATCAGCCTTGTGCTTTTTCAACTTCATCCTCCTTCTTGACAGTTACAAAAATGGCAAATTCCGGACATATTGTCTCGCAAAGCTGACAATAACAGCAATCAGATTCTTTTTTTACGAAAGGGGGATGGTATCCTTTGACATTATAATCATCTGATAATTCCAGAACATCCCTCGGACAATACTCCACACAAAAG